>NZ_JBJJLO010000057.1:0-38637 GCF_046230915.1 Pseudomonas sp. KCJK8993 | reverse complement strand
AAACCGCCTGCGCCGGCCCGGCCGGGAAATGCCCCGCCCAATGCGTACCCCCGCGTTTCCCTCGCAAACCGCCGGCCGTTCTCCGCGACCCTCCTGGGCCACGTCCTGGCTATCGGCCTTGAGCCGCCGCAACAGTTGCCCGGCCTCGTCGGCGCTGATCTGGCGCTGTTGCAGCCGGGCGATGATGGATTGAAATGCTTGGCTGCTCATGATTGTCCCTTCCCCACCGCTGCCTGCGCGATGCCCTGGTTGGCCGCGACGCTGTCGTTGACGATTTTCAGCAATTCATCGATTGCCAGTTCACCGTTGAGAAACGCCGCCTCCAGGTGCTCTACGGATGTGCCTGGCGGCGCCACCATGGCCTGCTCCGGGCTTGCGCCCAGGCGGGCGCATTGCCTCGGGTAATGCTCCAGCAGGTAGTCCACCAGGGCTTGCAGCGATGGGTAGTCGAACAACAGCGCCGTGTTCAGTTCCAGGCCCAGGGCATCGCCGATGTGGCTGACGAAGCTCACGCCGAGGATCGAGTCGACACCGTAGTCGGCGAACGGCTGGTCCACCTGGATACGCCCGGGCTCCAGTTGCAGGGCCTTGGCCAGGCCCTCCAGGGCCAGGGCGGTGAGCGCCGTGCGCGCGCCCTCGGTGGTCGCGGTGGTGACAGGCGCAGTCGCAGGCGGGATCGCGCGCGGCGCGGCACTGGGCAGGGCCTGCGGATGCTGTCGAGTCTCGTCACGGCGCCCGACTATCACCTGCTGGCCCAGCTCATGGGCGCACTGTGCGGGGAACAGCACCTGGTCGAAACCGCTCTCGCCCAGCACGCTGGCCCAGCTCTGCGGGGCCAGCGCCGGAGTACCGGGAATGCGCAACTGCGGATCTTCGTACAGCCACCAGCCCTTGAGCAGGCCGAAGGTCAGGTGGGAGAACAGCGATTGCTGGCTGATTTCGTTCAGTACCAGGATCCCGCCGCCGCGCAGCAAGGACGCGGCATGGGCCACGGTCCGGCGGATGTTGCTGGTGGCGTGCAACACATTGGCGGCAATGACGATGTCATAGCCGCCCTCCTCCAGCCCCTGGGCGTGTGGCGGCTGCTCGACGTTCCACACCTGGTAGCTGAGGAAAGGATGGTCCGGGCCATAGGTTTTCCTGGCGTACAGCAAGAACGCTTGGGAAATGTCGGTGTAGCAGTATTCGGCGATGCGCTCGCGCCAGGGTTGCAGCGCCGGCAGCACGATGGAGCTGGTGCCCCCGGTGCCGGCGCCGATCTCGAGGATCCGCAGCGGTCGCTGCGCTGTGCTGGCAGGCAGCATTTCCAGGTGCTGTCGCACCACTGCGGCCACCACCTGGTTGAAGTAGTCGGACAAGGCGTTGTCGCGGTATACCCCCTCGACCTTGCTCATCGAACCGTTGGGAAACAGCACATCGGTGGCCTGGGTGCTACCGGCGAGTATCGCCGGCAGCTGCCGCAGGCAAGCGTCCACCAACTGCACCTGGGCCTTGCGCTGGGGCTCGGCGAGCAACGAGTCCCTGAGCCGGTCCCAGGGTTGCTCCAGCTGTTCCACGGGCGCCTGGGCAGCCAGGGCGGCCTGGCTCCCCCGCCGTTCGATCAGCCCATGCTGCTGCAACCACTGCAGGCTGGTGGTCCACCAGCGGCCATAGTGCTCGCCGATACCCGCTAACTGGCGCAGGGCGTCGCACTCGTCGAACTGTCCCGGCTGCAAGAACACGCCCAGGCGGCGCAATTGGGCCAATGTCATGGCCGCCAGGGCGGCATCGAAAGGCAACGGATCGTGGGCCGCAAGCAACGGCCGGGCAGCCAGGCGATAGCGCTCCAAGCCATTCTCGCCCCCCTGTGCCGCATCCTGGCCAAGGATCACCCGTGCGGGTTGCAACTGCATCAATTGGCGGACCGGCGCCGAAGCCGCCATGCACAGTACCTGCTCCAGCTGGCCACGGCTCAGGGCGTCGATGAAGCGGGCGAAACACAGGAAGCCCTCGCGGTCCTCCAGGGCCGCGGCGTGGCGACTCATGGGTTGCGCCGCCGGATCGGCCTCCTGTTGCTCGGCCAGGGAAGCCAGCCAGAACCCCCAGTGGATGGCCCCTACCGGGAACCCGGCCTGCTGTCCCAGGCTGCGCACCAGGGCATCGCCGAAGGTGATGCCGGCGGCATAGGCGCCCAGGCGCGCAGCGCCGGAAAAGGCAAAGCTCTGCCCGGACGAGAAGTAGCACATGAAGTCCAGCGGCTCATCGGCCAGCGCCCGGTAGAACTCGATGGCGCCCCGGCTCTTCACTGCCAGGATCGCCTCGAACTGCGGCTCGGGGATACGCGTCAGTGGATCTTCATGGCTGAACACCACCGCGGAGAAGATCGCCCCATTGATCGCCCCGTAGCGCTGCTTGATCTCAGCCACGGCGCCGTGCAGCGCCGCCGGATCGTTGGTGTCGGCTTGCAGGTAGTGCAACTGCGCCGGCGCGGCCAGGCCGGGAACCTGCTGCCGGCACTGGGCAAGCCGGCGTTGCACCTGGGGATCGTCCACGGCGCGGCGCCCGAGCCAGATCACCCGGGCCTGGTAATCGGCCAGCAGATGGCGACTGATGATCGAACCCACGGTGCCAGCGCCGCCGAGAATCACATAGACCCCGCCACGCTTGAGCGCCGGCGTGCTGAAGTGGCCGTCGGCCGGTTGCCCCTGGGGTTGCCAGCCCAGGTTGAAGATGCGCTGGCGATAACGCACGCCATCGCGCAACCCCACCACCTCGCCCCGGGCCAGCCCGGCCTCGCCCTGGATCTGGCGCAGCAAGCGCGGCCGGCTCCGGGAATCGAGCAACTCGCGGTGATCGACATCCAGGTTGCGCACGCGAAACCGATGCTCGCCCTGGGCCATGGCATAGGCCATGC
The DNA here is from genome assembly GCF_046230915.1 of Pseudomonas sp. KCJK8993. Lineage (NCBI taxonomy): Bacteria > Pseudomonadati > Pseudomonadota > Gammaproteobacteria > Pseudomonadales > Pseudomonadaceae > Pseudomonas > Pseudomonas sp. KCJK8993. The sequence goes on along the minus strand of NZ_JBJJLO010000057.1, from coordinate 35,744 downwards.
CCGTCAGCCCGCCGCCCACGACGTTCACCGACCCGGTGCCGATGGCGAAGTTGTCCTGGCTGATGATGTAGCTGTCGATGGACGGGCAAGGGCTGTGTTGCTTGAGCCATTTGCCCAGGCGCAACAGGAGGATCTCGTTGGCCTTCGGACTGTCCAGTTGCGCCTGCCAGTGACTGGGCTCGGCATGACCGCCAAAAAAGTACAGGCAGTCGATGGGCGCCTGGGTACCCGGGCACTGCTCCAGCGCTTGCGGATCGTCCACGTCCAGTTCCCAGTGGTCCGGGGCCAGGCAGGTCGTGCGCTGGCCGGGTTCCAGGCGAATCACCCGGCCACCGTCGGTGGCGAAGCCGGCGCCGAGCAGGTACTGGGCGGCAAGTGCTTCGACCATGGGCCGGTTGCTGGCATCGGCGACGATCAGCACGCAGCGTTGCCCGGCAATCGCCCGCTCGGCAATCTGCGCCTGGTCGTCCTGGTCATCGGCCTGCCAGCGGGCCAGGTAGCTCAGGTGGTCAATGCTGGTCGCTAGCGGCAATCCGCTGGGCGCCGTCGCGGCCTCGGCGCCGGGCACCGGCTCCAGGCTCGGCAGCCAGTAGGATTCCCGGGCGAAGGGATAGACCGGCAGGCTGATCCGATACGGCGGCGGCCCTTCACGGCCGACCTGCAACTGCGACCAGTCGACGGCCTCGCCACGGGTCCAGGCCGCCAGCAAGGATTGCGCCAGGGGCGCGCCCGGGGCATCACCATGCTCGGCCGGGAGCTCGGCGGCCGCGCGCTTGCCGCGCAGGTCGGCGCCATATGCCCCCGGCGGGGCCGCGCCGTCGTCGATGAAGGCGCGCAAGGCCATGGTCAGCGCCGCAGGCGAATCGACGATCAGGCCAAGTCGCACCGCCATCGTTTCCCGCCCCTGCTGCAAGGTGTACGCCAGGTTCGCCAGTTCGCCGCCCGCCAGCGCCGGACGCGCCTCCAGGTAGGCCAGCAGCGCCTGTGCATAGTCGCGCAGGCGCTCCGGGTCCCGGGCCGAGAGCAGGATCACCTCGACCGCCCCAGCGCTGGGCAGCTCGCGGTACTCGGCATGCTCCTGCAGCAGCACATGGGCATTGGCGCCTCCGGCCCCGAAGGACGAGACCCCGGCGATACGCCGCCCGCCATCGGCCGGCTGCCAGTCGGCGAGCCGCTGCTGCAGGTGGAACGGCGTGGTTTCCAGGTGCAGGTTGGGATTGAGCGTCGCCGCGTGCAGGCTCGGCACCAATTGCTTGTGCTTGAACTGCAGGAGCACCTTGCTCAACCCGGCGATGCCGGCGGCACCTTCCAGGTGACCGATGTTGGCTTTCACCGAACCCAGGGCGCAGCGGCCAGGCTCCACGCCATCGGAGGCGAAGGCCTGGACCAGGCCGCTCACCTCGATCGGATCGCCCAGCTCGGTGCCGGTGCCATGGGCTTCGATATAGCTGATCTGGCGGGCATCGAGCCCGGCCTCTGCGATGGCCTGGCGGATCACCCGGGCCTGGGCCTGGGGGTTGGGCACGGTGTAGCCGTTGGTCTTGCCGCCGTGGTTGACCGCCACGGCGCGGATCAACCCGTGGATGTTGTCGCGATCGGCCAGGGCCTGGGACAGGGGCTTGAGCAGCACCGTGCCGACGCCCTCGCCCGGCACGAAGCCATTGCCGCCCTCGCCGAAGCTGCGGCAGCGGCCGTCCCTGGAGAGCATCTGCCCGGCGCTGAGCTCGACGTAGTTGGACGGATGCAGGTACAGGTTGACACCACCGGCCAGGGCCATCCGGCATTCGCCGCGACGCAGGCTCTGGCAGGCCCGGTGCAGGGCGCTCAGCGACGACGAGCACATGGTGTCCACCGGTTCGCTCGGGCCGTTGAGATCCAGTACATAGGACACCCGGTTGGCAGTGGAACTGAACGAGGTACGGGGAAAGACCAGCTGGCCCCGGGCACGCAACTCGGGGCCATAGAGGCCATAACCGGTCTTGGTGATGCCGGCGAAGACCCCGACCTTGCCCTGGTACTGCCTGGCCAGGTCGGCCCGGGTGATCCCGGCGTCTTCCAGGGTTTGCCAGCAGGACTGCAGGAACAGCCGTTCCTGCGGGTCCATGTTCAGCGCCTCGCGCGGCGAGATATTGAAGAACAGCGGGTCGAACTCGGCGAAGCCATCGATGAACCCGCCCCACTTGCTGTAGCTGCGGCCCAGCTTCAGGGCCTCGGCGACCGAGTCGACATAGAAGTCCTCGAGTGGCCAGCGCTGCGCGGGGATCTCGGTGATGCTGTCGCGCCCGGCCTTGAGGTTCTCCCAGTATTGTTCGAGGTTGGCCGCCTGGGGGTAGCGACCGCTGATACCGATGATGGCGATGGGCTCGACGGTGTCCAGCGGCGCGGCTGGCGCTGCCGCCTGGGCAGGCGCCTGGCCGGCCGGCTGGGCGCCCAGGCCGCTCCACAGCAGGCAAGCGCGTGGGTGCTCGGCCACCAGGTAGGCGGCCAGCGCCTGCAGGTTGGGGTATTCGAAAAACAGCGTCTTGGACAGCAGGCGCTCCGCCGGGGGCAACTGGGTCAGCGTCGAGAATACCTCCTCCAGCGCCCGGTTGAGCCGGATGATCATGATCGAGTCGATGCCGTATCGCTCCAGCGGTGCCAGGGTTTCGACCCGACTGGCCGGCAACTTGGTGACAGCGCAGAACACCGCCTTGAGCCGGTCCAGGATCGCTTCGTCGAGCTGCGTGGAGTCGCCAGCGGGTGCCGTCGAGCCCTGCTCCGGCTCGCTCACCCCAGGCTCGGTGGCGGCGAAGTGTCCGCGAATGCGCGCCAGGTCGCCCTCGATCACCAGCAGCCGTTCAAGGCCCGCGCCCAAGCCCAGCTGCAAGGCCTGGATCCCCTGCAACGACTGCATGGGCACCATGCCGCTGTGCTGGCGAATATGCGCCTGGTCAGCGGCGCTGACGCGCATGCCACCGTCGCGCCACAACGGATAGGCGAGCGCCAGGGTCTGGCCAAAACGCAAACCCTGCTCGACCCGCTGGTTACGCCAGGCGGCGAAATGGTCGATGAAGCCGTTGGCAGCGGCGTAGTCGGCCTGGCCGATGCTGCCGAGCACCGCCGAACAGGACGAGAACAACACGAAGAAATCCAGATACAGCTGGCGGCAGGCATGGTCGAGCAGTTCCGTGCCCAATACCTTGGCGGCGAATACCTCGACCAGGTCCTGGGGTGTTTTCTGGGCCAGCAAGCGGTCCCGGTTGATCCCGGCGGCATGCAGTACCCCATCGAGCCCGCCGTGGTCGGCGCGAATCCTCGCGACCAGGCGCTCCAGGGCCTGGGCATCGGTCAGGTCCAGCGCCTGGTAGACCACCGTGGCGCCCAACCGGCCAATGGCCTGCAACTGCGCCTGGCGCGCCTCGTCCAGGGTCGAGCGCCCGACCAGGATCAAGGTGGTCTCGCGGCATTGCTCGGCAATCGCCCGGGCGAAGATCAGCCCCAGGCCACCGGCACCGCCAGTGATCAAGTAGACTCCGCGATCCTTCCAGGGCACATGCACGCCGCCGCGATTGGCAGCACCGTCGTCCGCCAGTTCCTGCCATTGCAGTTCCTGGTGCTCGCCCTGCGCTGCAATCCGTTGCAGCACCGAGCTGGCGCGCTGGCGGCGCTCCCCCCACAGGCTGGTCAAGCGCGCCAACTGCGCCGCCGGCAGTGGTTGGCCGGCGTCCACCCGCACCAGCAGGCACCTGGCGCTAAGCGATGGCTGCTCCAGGCAGGCCGTTTTCAACAGCCCCTCCAGGCCTGCGTAGAGCCCCTGTTCCGGGGTCTGTTCGGCGATCATCAGTTCTATCTGGACCCGCTCCTTCAACCCTTGCACGCACCGCAGCAAAGCAATGGCCAGCTGTTGGTAGCAGGCTCCCGGAGTGCTCTTGTCGCAAGCCAGCACTTGCGCCTGGACCCCGGCACCGCCAACGCGGGCCAGCTCCTGCAACTGCGCCAGTTGTGCCGGGTCGAAGCCGACCCACAACAGCAAGCGCCGATGGCTCCCGGCCCCGGCATCGAAGCTCGTGCCCAGGGGTTCCTGCCACACCGGGCGAGCAAGGAACAGCCCGGTCGCCGGCGCAAGCTCCGGCGTCGGCGACCGGGCCGGCTCGGCGGCAGACACGGGCACCTGCTCGATCCAGTAGCGCTCCTTGGCGAATTGATAGGTCGGCAGGTGAATGCGCCTGGCCGAACCGGCCGGCCACAACCCCGCCCAATCGACCTGCGCCCCGGCCAGCCACTGGCTGGCCAGGGGGTCGTGGTCGCCGCTGAGCGCCGGTGTTTCGCCGTCGGCCAGGCGCAGCAGCCGCGTGCGCAATTGCCCGGCATCCTCGGCGACCACCAGCGCCCTCACGGGCATGGGTTCCCGGGCGGTTTGCAAGGTGAAGGCCAGGTGTTGGAGCGGCACGTCGTTGTGCTCCAGCCAATGCGCCAGGGCCCTGGCGTTGTCACGCAGGCTATCGAGGGTCTTGGCCGAGAGTGGCACGAGCCGGCCGACAGTTTCCGGCGCCTGGCCCGCGGCATCTAGCGGCTGTCCTTGATATTCGCCGACCACCAGGTGAGCATTGGTGCCGCTGTGGCCGAAGGAATTGAGCGCGGCGAGCAAGCGAGTGCCACCGCTGGCTTGCCAGTCCTGAGCCTGGCGGTTGATGTAGAACGGCGAATGTTCCAGTTCGATCAGTGGATTGAGGCAGGTGAAACCGGGCATCGCCGGCAACGTGCGCTGGCGGATCGACAGCAGGACCTTGACCAGGCCGATGACTCCGGCCGCCGCCGCGGCGTGGCCCAGGTTGGCCTTGGCGCTGCCCAGCACGCAATAGCCCCGGGCCTCGGTGAACGAGCGGAAGGCGCGGATCAACGCGTTGGCCTCCACCGGGTCTCCCAGCCGGGTGCCGGTGCCATGGGCCTCGACATAGCTGATCTGCTCCGGGTCGATGGCGAACTTGTGCCAGGTATCACGCAACAGTTGCTCCTGCGCTTCGCCATTGGGCGCGGTGATGCCGTTGCTCAGGCCATCCTGATTGATCCCGGACGCTTCGATGACCCCATGGATCGGGTCGCCGTCGGCCTCGGCGTCTTCCAGGCGCTTGAGTACCACCATGGCCACGCCCTCGGAGATCACGGTGCCATCGGCAGCCGCATCGAACGCATGGCATTGGCCGCTGGGGCTGAGCATGTCGATGGCCGACAGGCTGACCAGCCCACGCTGGTCCAGCAACGCATATACGCCGCCGGCCAGCGCCATGCGGCTTTCGCCGTGGCGCAGGCTTTCGCAGGCTTGGTGGATCGCCACCGCCGAGGACGAGCAGCCGGTATTGACCACCATCGCCGGTCCCCTGAGATCCAGGCAGTAGGACAGCCGCGAAGCGATGATGGCCTCGGACCCGCCGGTAAAGGAGTCATGCTGGTAGCCCCCCGGCTCGGCGCCGACATACAGGCTCACTGCCTGGCCCGCCAGGGTCCGAGGGTCGTAGCCGGCATCCTCGAGCGCCTTCCAGCTTTCTTGCAGCACCAGTCGCTGGTGGGGCGTCATCGACTCCGCCTCATGGGGAGTGAGGCTGAAAAACAGTGGATCGAAGCAATCGCGGTCCTTGAGGATGCCGGCGCGCTTGCAACGGCTGGTGCCCGGCCGGCCATCCGTGCTGTAGGCCTCGGGCCGCAGATAGTCCGGCCCCAGCTCCTGCACGCTGTCGTAACCGGCCAGCAGGTTGGCCCATAGCTGCTCGACGTTGTCGGCGCCGGGGAACTGCCCGGCCATGCCGATCACCGCGATCGGCCCCGGACGGCCCTGCGTGGTGCCGGCGGGAACCGTGCCCGCCAGCGCGGCGGCCACGACCGGATTGTCCGGCAACCGGGACGCTGGCGGGTCCTGGACACTGGCCGCGGTACCGGCCAGGGCCGCGGCGATCGGCGCGCCATGGGCCTGCAGCAGGTAGGCTTGCAACTTGGCCACCGTGGCCTGCTCGAACAGGATCGCGCTGTTGAGCGTGATTCCCAGTTGGCTGCCCAGGTGCTTGAGGAACCCGACGCCGAGGATCGAGTCCACGCCGTAGTCGGAGAATGGCGTGTTCAGGGCGATGCCCTGCTCTTCGGCCTTCAGGGTCCTGGCCAGGGCCTGGACGATCAGTTGCCGCAACCTGCCTGGAACATCGGTGCAGGGGGTGGTGGCGCTGGCAGGTGGCAGGTTCACGCTGGACTCCTTGTCGGGTGCGGGCGCGGCCGGTTGTTGCAGCGTGACGACTGGCGACGCCAGGGCGTCGCCATGGGCGGTGATGATCTGCTGCCCCAGGGCGATGGCCGGTGGGATGTGCGCCAGGACCCGTTCGAAACCGCTGCTGCACAGCAGCTGCAGCCAGGTCCGCTCGGCGATCAACGGTGAACCGGGGATGCGCAATGCCGGGTCGTCGTACAGCCACCAGCCATCGAGCAAACCGAAGGTGACGGTAGCGGCGCAGGTCTTGCGGTTCAGTTCGTTCAACGCCAGCAGGCCGCCATTGCGCAACAGCGAGCGGACCCGCCCCAGGGTGCGGCGCATGTCGCCGGTGGCGTGCAGCACATTGGTGGCGACGATGACGTCATAGGCCGGGACGCTGTCGTGGCCCTGGCTGATGTCCAGGATGCGCGTGGTGAAGTAGGGCCGCCCCTGGGCGAAGCTGGCCTGGCCATGGTGCAGGAAGGCCCGGGACAGGTCGCTGTAGCAGTACTCGCCGATGTGCCCGGCCCAGGGTTCCAGCGCTGCCAGCAAGGCGGCGGTGGTGCCGCCGGTGCCGGCGCCCACTTCGAGGATGCGCAGCGCCCGGCCGGGCTCGGCTTCGGCCAGCCGCTGGATGTGGGCACAGACCTGGACGGCCAGTTGCCGGTTGAAAAAGTCCGCAAGGCTGTTGTGCTTGTAGATACCCTCGACCTTGTCCATCGAACCGTCCGGGAACAGCAGGTCCGTGGCCTGGAGCTGCCCGGTCAGGATGCGTGGCAGGTGCAGCAGGCAATCGTCGATCAGCGTCACCTGGACCTGCCGCTCGGGGTCCGCCAGGTACCGGTCGCGCTGGTCCTTCCAGGCGGCCAGGATCGCGTCACGGCGGTTCCGGGCGATGGGGGTGGCCACGGCGAATGTCGCGCCCTGCCGGCGCAGGTGACCCTGTTCCACCAGGATCGCCAGGCATTCCTGCCACCAGCGCCGGTAGCGCTCGCCAATCCCGGCGCGCTGGCGCCAGTGTTCGGCGTCATGGGCGTCGCTGGTCACGAAGATCCCCAGGGTCTGCAACTGGACCAACAACAGCACGGCGATGGACTGATCGAGTATCCGGTGCTCGAATATCCGTTGCAGGCGTTGGTGTTCGGCCGCTGGCAACTCGACCGACGGGGCGGCGGCCGGCAGCAGCTCGCCAGGCTCGAAACGCAACGGCCGGCCCTCGGGCACCGCCATCAACTGGCGTACCGCGGGCGATGCCTTGAGGCACAACAAGCGAGGCAGCGAGCCGCTGGCCAAGTGCCCGACGAAGTGGCGGAAGCAGGCAAACCCTTCGGCATCCTCGAGGGCGTCCAGGTGCTCGCTGATCGGCTGCGCTTGGAGCGAAGCACGCCAGAACCCCCAGTTGATCACCCCCACCGGAAAACTGGCGGTGGCCGCGATCCTGGCGGCGCAAGCATCGGCGAAGGTGATGCCACAGGCGTAGGCGGACAGCTTCGCCGCACCGGAAAAGGCAAAACCCTGCCCGGACGAGAAGTAGCAGAGAAAATCCAGCGGCTGCCCTGCCAGGGCCTGGTAGAAGTTCAGGCTGCCACGGCTCTTGACCTGGAGAATGTCCTGGAACTGCTCTTCGCTGGTGTGGCGGATGCTGTTCTCGAAGTCGAAGACCATGGCCGAGAACACCGCGCCATTGATCCGCCCGTAGCGCTGGGTGACCTGGGCCACGGCCCGCTGCAACTGCGCCAGGTCCGTTGCGTCGACCTGCAGGTAGTCGACCCGTCCACGCAGCGATTCGGCCGCCAGGCGCTGGCGCACCGGTTCGCTGTCCGCGGGTTGCCGGCCCAGCCAGACCACCCGGGCCTGGTAATGCTCGACCAACTGCCGGCTGAGCACCTGGCCGATCACTCCGCTGCCGCCAAGAATCAGGTACACCCCATCGTGCCGCAGCGCCGAGGGGCTGGTGCCGGACGGTGGCGGCAGCACCAGCGGCGCCAGTTGCTGGACGAAGCGTTCGCCGGCGGCCAGCTTGACCGGCTCGCCGCGCAAGGCGGCAGGTTCGGCCAGGATCTGCGCCACCAGCCGCTGCCGGCTGGCCGGCTCTTCGAGGTCGGCGGGGTCCAGGTCCAGCTGGCGCAGGCGCACCCGGTACTCACCCTGGGCCATCGCATAACCCAGGCCGGTGCTACCCGCCCCCACGGGATTGCCCGAGGGTGCCGAGCCGGCGAAACCGTGGCGAGCGAACGACAACAGGAAGCAATCGATGACGTGCTCGCCAGCCTGCTGGCCCAGGGCCTTGAACAGGCGCAACAGCGGCAGCTCATGGTGCTGCAGGCTGTCGGCCAGCTCTGCCAGCGACAGGTCGGCCGCTTGTGGCGCGACGCTCACCAGGATCTGCGCCAGCGGCCCCAGCGTCGCCAGGGTGTCGGCCAGGGCTGCCGGGTCGCCAGCATCGCAACGCCAGTGACCCGGTGCCAATTCGGCAGACGCGCCCGGCTCGCAATCAATCCGCAACAACCGGCGGCGGTCCTGGTAATGCGCGTGCAAGGCCGTCTGCAAGGCTTCGCTGATACTACCGGCCTGGCCCAGGGTCACCAGCAACACCGCTCCGGGGCCTGGCTCCGGCGCCGGTTCCGCGGCTGCCTGGACCTCCCAGCGTGGCAGGTAGCAGCAATCGTCGAGGTCCGCCGCCGTCGGCGTCTCGACCGGCCCCCCAGGGGCTGCTGGTTGGGCCAGGCCAGGAAGCCAGTAGCTGTCTCGGGCGAAGGGATAACCCGGCAGGCTGATGCGCCTGGGCCGCCGCTGGGTGTCATCGCCGTAGAGCCGTGGCCAGTCCACGCTGGCACCCAGCACCCAGGCGGCCGCCAGTTGCTCCAGCCGCGCCTGCTCCGGCAATGGCGCGTCGGCGGCCGGCGGCCCGTAGGGATCGCACTGGCCCTGGAATACGTGGCCTTGGGCCGTACCGGCCAGCCACTGTTCCAGGCCTTGCTGGAGTTGCGCCACTGACGCCACTGTCAGCGCCAGGCGCTCGGCCAGGGCTTCGCGCCCGGTCTGCAGGGTCCACGCCAGGTCGTCCAGGGCCAGGTCCGCGGCTGCTTCACCGGCCAGGAAATCCAGCAGCCGCGTGGCCGACTCCGCCAGGCGCTGGGGATCCCTGGCCGATAGCGGGATCAACCAGGGGCCGGGCATGGCCGGCCGCAAGTCCACCTGGGCCAGATGCTCTTCGACGATCAACGAGGCATTGGCGCCGCCGGCCCCGAACGACGAGATCGCGGCGATGCGCGTCGCGCCATTGGCCGTCCAGGGTGCCAGGCGCTGCTGCAGGCGCAGTGGGGTCTCGTGGAAATCGATCCGTGGATTGGGCTGCGCGGCATGCAGCGACGGCGCCAGCTGGCGGTGCTTGAGTTGCAGCAGCACCTTGCTCAGCCCGGCGATGCCGGCGGCGCTTTCGCAGTGGCCGATATTGCTCTTGATCGAGCCTATGGCGCATTGCATGCCCGCCTGCTTGGCCAGGACCCGGTTCAATCCGCTGATCTCGATCGGATCGCCCAGCGCGGTGCCGGTGCCATGGGCCTCGATATAGCTGAGCCGACTGGGGTCCAGGTGCGCTTGCACCAGGGCCTTTTCCAGCACCCGCTGCTGCGCCGTGGCGCTGGGTACGGTATAGCCGTTGGTCTTGCCGCCGGCATTGGTGGCGCTGCCGCGAATCACTCCGTAGATCCGGTCGCCGTCGGCGAGCGCTCGGGCCAGCGGCTTGAGCACCACGGCGCCGACGCCCTCGGCATCGACGAAGCCATCGGCCTCATTGCCGAAGGCACGGCACTGGTCGCCGGACGAGAGCATCATCATTTCGCATAGGCCAAGGTAATGCCGGGCATTGACGATCAGGTTGACGCCACCGGCGATGGCCACCTCGCAGCGTCCGCCGAGCAGGCTCTGGACCGCCAGGTCGATCGCCGTCAGCGACGACGAGCACGCGCTGTCCACCACCAGGCTGGGCCCCTGCAGGTCCAGCTGGTAAGACACCCGGTTGGCGATCGACCAGTAGTTGCTGATGGGGTTGTAGCTACCGTTCATGACCCCGACGAACACCCCGACCTCGCCCTGGCGATGCAGGGTCGCCGGGTTGTAGCCCGCGTCCTCGATGCTGTGGTAGGCCACCTCCAGGAACAACCGCTCCTGCGGGTCCATGCGTTCAGCCTCGGTGCGCGAGATGCGGAAGAACCCCGGATCGAACTGGTCGATACCCTCGATGAAGCCGCCCCAGCGGGTGTATAGATGCCCGGGGGTGCCTTTTTCCGAGGCGAAGTAACGCCGCCAGTCCCAACGTGTGCGTGGAATCTCGCCGATGGCGCAATGCCCGGTGGCCAGGTTGTGCCACAGCTCATCCATGGATCGGGCCCCGGGGTAGCGCCCGTCGAGGCCGATGATGGCGATACCGGCTGCCGCGCCGGCGGCTATCGCCGGCGTAGCGCTGGATGGCGCGCCGGCGTCGGGCCGTACCTGCTCGGATGCTCCCAGCAACGCCTCGAGCTCGGGGCCCCGATGCAGGATGAAGTGGTCGGTCAGCGCCGCCAGGGTCGGCACTTCAAAGAACACCGCGCTGTCGACGGCGGAAAAATGCGCACTGAAGGCATGGGTCAGGCGCACCACCAGGATCGAGTCCAGGCCATAGTCTTCCAGCGGCCGGGTCAGGCTGAGCTTGGTGGCGGGGATTTTCAGGGTCGTGCCGACCAGGTCGCGCAGGAACCCGGCGACCTGCTGCCACCAGTCACCGGCAACGGCCGGCTGCGCCAACGGCGCAGGTAGCGGTGCAGGTTCGTGCGCGGGGGCAGGCGCTGGCCGGCCCAGGGGCTGGCGGACGATGCCGTCGCTCTGGGCCAGGATGATCTGCTGGCCCTGGTCGTGGGCTTCGCGAGCCGGGAACAGCACCAGGCCGAAACCTTCCTGCTCCAGCACCGCCTGCCAGCCAGCCGGCGACAGGCCGGGGCAACCGGGAATGCGCAAGGCCGCATCGCGGTAGTGCCACCAGCCTTCGAGCAGACCGAAGCTCAGATGGGTGAACAGCGAGGCCTGGCTGATTTCGTTGAGCAGCAACAAGCCGCCCTTGCGCAACAGCGCCTTGGCGTTGCGCAGGGTCTGGCGGATATCGACGGTGGCGTGCAACACGTTGCTCGCCACCACCAGGTGATAGCGATCGACCTCCATGCCCTGCTCGGCGCAAGGCCGGGACACGTCGAACAGCCGGGTCCGCAGGAAAGGGTTGGCCGCACCGAACTGTTCGGCGCCATGCTGCAGGAAGGCCTGGGACAGATCGGTGTAGCAGTACTCGGCGATCTGCGCGTGCCAGGGCGCCAGGGCCGCCAGCAGGCCCGCCGTGGTGCCGCCCGTACCGGCGCCGATCTCCAGGATCCGCAACGGCTCGGCCGGCTCCGGGCGGGTTTCGATATAGGCCAGCGCCGCGGCGATCAACACCTGGTTGAAGTAATCGCACAGCTGGTTGTTCTTGTAGACGCCCTCCACCAGGCTCATCGTCCCCTCGGGGAAGAGGATCCGTGGCGCGCTCAGCTCCCCGCGCAGCAGCGCCGGCAAGCCTTTGAGGCAGGCATCGAGCAGACGCGCCCTGGCCACCAGTTCAGGTTCGCGGCTCCAGCGCGACAACTGCTCCTGCCATTGCTGCCACAGCACCTGGGCCGGGCCGCGCTCGACCCCGGCCACATACCCGAGGCTTTCCTCCAGCCAGGGCCGCAGGTAATCCGGGACATTCGCGCCAAGGCGCTTGAGGTCCTCGGCGCGGGCAAGCCCCAACTCGTCCAGCTGGCTGGCCAACAGGCGACGCGCCAGTGCCTCGAGCTCAGCGAAAATTCCAGCGCCGGTGTGATGTGCGGCTGTTTGCATGCTTCAACTTCCCTGTGACGCGTCTGCTTTGGATGAATGAATGCCGGCTGCGGCCTCTAGGTAACGGCCAAGGCCATCAGCCGTTCCCGCAGCCGCTCCTGCAGGGCCGCGGTGTCGGGCACCGACCGGGTGTCGAGCGTGAGTTGCTCGCGGCCCAGTAATCCGGCCAGGCTGTCCGGGCCCTCGTTCGATACGGGCGCCAGGAGCTTGAGCAGTGCCAGCTGGCCCAGGTCTGCGGCCAGCAGTTGATCGATGGCTCGCAAGCCTTCCTCCGGCTCGATGGAGCCCAGCCCCAGGGCCTGCATGCGCTGCCGATAACGCGGGTCGCTGACCGTGCCGACGCTTCCCCAGTAGCCCCAGTTGATCACCTTGACCGGGCAAGCCCAGCGCTCCCCGAGCTGGCGGGCGAAACCGTCGGCGAAAGTGCAGCCCGCCGCATAGTTGCTTTGTCCGGCGGCGGTGCTGAAGGACATCATCGAAGAGAAGAACAGCACGAAGTCCAGGGTCGCGGCGCTCGCGCCGAAGGCCTGGGCCAGGGCCACGCTGGTCGCGACCTTGGCCTGCAACACCTGGCTGAAGGTCTGCTCATCCATATTGGCCAGGCTACGGTCCTTGAGCACGATGGCCGAATGCACCACCCCATTGATCCGGCCAAAGCGCTCGCCCACCTCGCGTTCGATCCTGGCCAACTGCTGCGCATCCGCGGCGTCGGCCTGCAGGTAGACCGGCGCCGGAGCGCCGTGCATCGAGCTGATGGCGGTCAATTCGTCGAGTTTCGCCGCGACCTCCCCCTCCAGCGCCCGCCGTCCGACCCAGATCACACGGGCGCGATGCCGGCTGATCACATGCTGGCTCCAGACGGCGCCGATGCCACCGGCACCGCCGATGACCAGGTAAACGCCGCCGTCGCGATAGACCGGCATCGCGGCCGCCAGCGCATCGGCCTTGACCTGTACCAGTTGCCGGCGCCACCACTGGCCCTGGCGCAACGCCAGCGGCTCGCCGGAGGCGAGCGCGGCGAACGGCGCGCCGCCCAGCGACGGCAGTTGCTGCTCGGCCAGGTCCGCCAGGCGCACCGTCCAATGCGGGTATTCCTTGGCCAGCGAGCCGGCCAGCCCATGCACCGCGGCATGGGTCACATCGCAGGACTCGCCGGGATGGATGGCCAGCGCCTGGGCGGTAAGCAGGGTCAGGCGCAGCGAGACACGACCATGGCCCAGCTCCAGCAGGGCCTTGATCAGCCGGAACAGCGCCAGGACACCCTGTTGCTGCGCAGCGACCAGGTCCGCGCCGGGCTCTACGGGCGGCGCCAGCCACACCACTTCCTCGAGGCTGGGGTGGGCCTGCAGCACGCCGAGATAGTCGTTCCTGCCATCCTCCAGCAGCTCCGCCCGGGGATAAAGCGTGGCCAATGCCTGGCGGCGCGCCGGCGTGGCGCCGAAGACCAATACCGGGCCCTGGGCTTGCTGTTCTTGGGAGGCGCCGTCGAGCACCGACCAGACCGGCGCCAGCAGGTGCCGTGTAGCGCTGGGTGGTTTGTTTTCCGTCACGGTATCGGGCCTCCTGGAGCTCAAGCCGATGAACCGTGCGCACAGCCGCCCCTGGTCGTCCACCAGGTCGATGTCGCAGCACTGGCGTGGCGGGTCGCTGCACAGCAACGCCCACATCCGTCGCTGGCAAGGGGCGATGAGTTCCAGGCGCTGCAAGGCGAAGGGCAACAGCAGTGGCCAGGGGCCGGCCAACTCACCGCTCAGTGGCAGCAACAGGCCGATGGCTGCCTGCAATGCGCCGTCGGCCATGCCGGGCTCCAGCCACCAGTCAGATCCGGGCGTGAGGTCTTGCAGCTCCAGCCGCGCCAGCACCTGGCGCTGGCCGTCCTGCTCGGCGATCTGCAGCTGGCGGATCGCGCGGTGGCTGGGCCCGTAGTCCAGGCCCATTCGCTGGAACAGCCCGTAGACGGCTTCAGCCTCCAGCTGGCGTGCCCAGGATCGTGTCCGCCACTGCGCCAGGTCCGGCGTCTGGGTTGGCGCGGGTGTCGCGGCGCTGACCCGGGCCTGGCAATGCACCACCGGCTGGTCGCCGTCAAGGCTGTGCAGGGTGAGCGCCAGGTGCCCCGCCGTGGCTTGCAGGTCCAGCTGCAAGCGGCGCGGCGTCCCTTGCACCGTCAAGGGCGCCAGCCAATGGAGCGGCTCGATGACCATGCCCCGAGCGGTTCCCGCGTCGCGAACCTGGCTGACGGCGACCCTGATCATCTCCAGGTAGGCGACACCGGGCAAAGTCTTGTGCCCGGCCACCTGGTGATCGCGCAGCCAGGGCTCGTCACCCCGCAGCAGGCTGGTGAAGGCCGGATGCTCCGGGCTCGGGTGCCGCGCCTGCAACAATGGATGTGCCGCCGGGACCGGTGGCCGCGGGCCGCCCACGGGCGCCCAGTAACGCTCGCTGGCGAAGGGATAGCTCGGCAGGCCGATGCGCCGGGGGCGCTCGCCCTGCCCGGCGCGCAACGCGGCCCAGTCGATCCGCAAGCCGTCGCACCACAGTTCCAGCACCTGCTGCCACAGCCCCTGGGCCAGCAACTCGATCAGCGGCTCCTGCCGGGAGTCGGGCCATTGCTGCTTGAATTGCTCGAGCCGTTGACTGGCCAGTTGGCTGTCACCGCGAATCCAGCCGCTGCTGTCGCCGCCGGCCAGCGCGCGCAGCGACCCCAACAAGCTATGCAGGGACGAAGTGACGAGCGCCGCGCGATGCGCCATGGCCTCGCGCCCCACTTGCAGGGTCCAGGCCACCGCCGCCAGGCTGTCGCCGGCCTCGGCCCGTTCCAGCCTGGCCAGCAGGCGCCCGGCGATCTGCCGCAATTGCTCGGGCTCGCGGGCCGACAACAGGATCATCTGCGGCTGTGCGGTATCGCTCGCCAACGGTCGGGGCCGTGGGTATTCGGCGACGATCAGGTGGGCATTGGAGCCCCCGGCGCCGAACGACGACAGCCCAGCGATGCGTGGCATGGGCCGGCCCGCCTGCACTGCCTGCGGCCACTGGCGCAGCTGCTGGTTGACCTTGAGGGCCGTGGCGGCGAAATCGATGAAGGGATTGAGGGTCTGCGAATGCAGCGAAGGCGCGATTTGCCCGTGCTTGAGCTGCAAAAGCACCTTGGTCAGGCCAGCGATTCCAGCCGCGGCCTCGCAGTGTCCGATATTGGACTTCACCGAGCCGATCCAGCAGGTCTGGTCCGGCGCACGCGGACCCAGGGCCTTGTCCAGGCCGGCGATCTCGATCGGATCGCCCAGGCGGGTGCCAGTGCCGTGGGCTTCGATGTAGCTGATAGCTGCCGGCTCCAGCCCGGCATCGGCCAGCGCGCCGCTGATGGCCGCTTGCTGCGCCCGGGGGTCCGGGACGCTGTAGCCGGTGCTCTTGCCGCCGTGATTGAGGTGGCTGCCCTTGATCAGGCCATGGATCTGGTCGCCATCACGCTCGGCATCTGCCAGGCGCTTGAGCACCACCACGCCAACCCCTTCGCCCGGGACATAGCCGTCGCCGCCTTCACCGAAGCTGGCGCACTGGCCCTGGTTGGAGATGAACTGGCCGCTGCTGAGCATCAGGTACTTGTTCGGATGCAGCGTCAGGTTGACGCCGCCGGCGATGGCCATGCTCGTACGGCCGCTGTGCAAGTCCTGGCAAGCCAGGTGCAGGGCCGTGAGCGAACTGGAGCACATCGAATCCACCGCCAGGCTCGGGCCCTGCAAGTTGAGGCAGAACGACACGCGGTTGGCGATGCTCGCGCTGGAACCGGCGAACCCCATGCGCTGGCCGCGCAGGCTGGCTTCGGCGCCCAGCAGTTGGTACTCGTTGTACATCACCCCGGCATAGACGCCGACCTGCGGTCCCGAGCCCTCCTGCCCGGTGCCGAGCTGGCGGCTGTAGCCGGCGTCCTCCATGGCCGCCCAGGCGGTTTGCAGGAACAGCCGTTCCTGGGGATCGAGCAGCTCGGCCTCCAGTGGCGAGATATTGAAGAACAGTGGGTCGAACCGGTCGATGTCCGCGATGAACCCGCCCCACTTGCTGTTATGTACGCCGGCCTGGCCGCGGTCGGCGCTGTAGTAGTCGCGCCAGTCCCAGCGCTCGGGAGGAATCTCGCGGATGCTGTTGCGGCCCTGGCTGAGGTTCTGCCAGAAGGCCTCCAGGTCTTCGGCGTCCGGATAGCGCCCGGCGATACCGATGATCGCGATATCGTCATGCACCGGCGGGTTCGCCAGGGGCTGCGGCGCACCGCTGTGGAACAGACGCCGGAGCGCAGCGCCAGGGGCGCGCTCTGGCGCCTTGGTGGTCCGCACCGCCAGGTAGCCAGCCAGGGCGTCGAGGCTGCAATGCTCGAACAGCAAGGCCGGCGGCAACGCACCGAACACCTGTCCGAGGCGCCGGGTGAGCGTGAGGATCTGCAACGAATCGAACCCCAGCTCCTCGAAGCAGCGCGAGTCGTCGCTGCGCTCCAGCGGCCGCTGCAAGACCTCGGCCAACAGGCCGCGCAGTTGCTCAGCGAGCGGTGCCGATACAGGGCTCGAGACCTGGCGCGCGGCAAGATGGCCAACCAGCTCGCGCAGGCTCGGGTACTCGAAGAACAACGTCTTGGACAGCGGGCCGAAGCGTTTTTCCAGGACGGCGGTCATTTCCAGGATCATCAGCGAATCGAGCCCGTACTGCTCGAACGGCAGCTCTTCGTCCAGCCGTTGCGGTGCCAGCTTCAGGGTCTTGGCCAGCAACTGGCGCAGCCAACTCGCCAGATCCACAGCGTCCAGCGCCGCGACCTCGGCCACCGGCGCCGGGCCGGCGTCGAGCAAGGCGCGCAGTTTCTCGCCGTCGCGGCCCGCCAGGACCATCAATTGTTCCGCATCGCTGTGCAAGGCCTGGTAGAACGCCTTGACGCCGGTGGCGCTGGCCATGGCTTCGATGCCCGTGCGCTCGGCCAGCAGGCGACGTGCGCCAGCGCTCATGTGCAGGCCGCCCGCCTGCCAGAGCGGCCAGTTGATCGCCAGGGTCCGGCCTTGCCGGTCGCCAGCGGCGACCTGGCGGTTGCGCAGGCTGGCAAAGGCATCCAGATAACCATTGGCGGCGGCGTAGTCGCACTGTCCGGCGTTGCCCAGAACACTGGCGATGGAGGAAAACAGCACGAAGAAGTCCAGTGCCAGGCCGCTGCTGCAGCGGTCCAGGTGCTGCGCGCCGGCGACCTTGGCGGCAAGGACGGCGGCAAAGTCTTGCGCGCTCTTGTCCACCAGCAGGGCGTCACGTGTGATACCCGCGCAATGGAGGATCCCGTGCAGTGCGCCATGACGCTCGATGAGGTCGTCGATCAAGCGCTGGACCTGGTCGGCGGCGGCCAGGTCCAGGGCCTGGTATTCCACTCCCGGTCCCAACTGGGCCAGCTTCTCCAG
Source organism: Pseudomonas sp. KCJK8993 (assembly GCF_046230915.1). NCBI lineage: Bacteria > Pseudomonadati > Pseudomonadota > Gammaproteobacteria > Pseudomonadales > Pseudomonadaceae > Pseudomonas > Pseudomonas sp. KCJK8993. Next base: position 18,221 of record NZ_JBJJLO010000057.1, on the reverse strand, counting down.
CAGCTCGGGCGCAGTCGCCGGCGTGCGGCCACAGAGCACCACGCGGGCTCGGGGCGCCGCCGATCCGATCGCCCGGGCCATGATCATGCCGATCCCGCCCAGGCCACCGGTGATCAGGTACACGCCGTCCGCTCGCCACGGCGCGGGGCCGTCGCCAAGGGGCTGGGACAGCCAGCACAACTGCTGGCGCCGCAACGTCCCGGCCTCGGCCAGGTAGCGCAGCTGGCGCTCCGCAGGATCGACCGCCTCGGCCGCCAAGGCACTGGCCAGTTGCCAAGGAGTGAGCCCTGCCGCCACCTCGACCACCTGGCAGACCAACGCCGGCTGCTCCCGACTGGCACTGCGCAACAGCCCGGCCAGGCCGACATGGCCCACAGGCTCATCGGCGGCGATCAACAGCTGCAGCAGGCATGGCCGCGCGTCCTGGAGCAAGGGCTTGAGTTGCGCTGCCAGGGCCTGCGCGGCTTGCTGGTAGTCGCCCGGCGCCAAGGCATGACAGCCGATGCCCGAGGCCTGTAGCGCTTCGGCCAGCCCGGCAAAGGCTTCATGCTGACCCAGGACCAGCACCTGTCGATCGAGGTCCGGCGCGGGAATCGCGCTGGCCGGTTGGACCTCGCGCCACTGCTTGCGGCACAGCAAGCCGTCGCTCGCCTCGGGACCGGCAGTGGCGACCCGGAACGACAACTGGTGGAGCAAGGCGCAGCACTGGCCCTGCTCGTCGAACAACTCAAGGTCGAAGCGATAGCCTTGGGCCGTCCCGCCCGCCCGGCGAATTCGTACCTGCAACGTTGCCGGGCAGTCGGCCAGCAGCACCCACTGCCCCACCCTGTCGGGCAACAGCAGCGGTGGTCGCTCGCCCAGCTCATCCAGCAACAAGGCCATGACCCCTTGCATAGCGGCATCGAGCAAGGCTGGATGAATGGCGAAGCCCGCGTTCGCCGCCGGATCCTCGAGGGCCACCCGGGCCAAGGCTCGGTCGTCCCAGCGCGCCAGCGTCAACAGGCGACGATGGCTGTGCCCATACTCGATGCCCATGGCGGCCAGGCAGCGATAGCAGGCCTGGATATCCACTGTCCGCGGAGCGCCGCCGGCGGCCTCCAGCGACGGCGCCGGGACCGCGCCAAGGGCGGCCTGCGCCTGGCAATGCAATTGCAACTGGGCGGCATGATCGTAGGAATAGAGGCCGACCCGGTACTGGTCTTGCGCCTGTGCTTGCACCTCAAGGAACAGCTCCCCGGCAGCGGCGGTTTCGACGCTGAACGGCTGGTGCCAGGCCAGGTCGCGAACCAGCAACGCTTGGCCGGCGGGTAGCGCGCGGCCCAGGGCTGCGGTCAACGCCGCCTGGATCATCGCGACCATCGCCGCCCCGGGCAGCACGCCCTGGCCGTTGACACGATGCTCGGCCAGCAGGCTTTCGGTACCGCTGAAGCGGGTCAGGTAACGCAAGCCATGCAGGTCCGATACATTGCGCTGGAGCAGCGGATGCAGGTGGGTTTCGCCGCTGCTGACAGGCAGCTCCCGGGCCGCGGGAGCCTGCCAGTATCGCTCGCGGGCGAAGGGGTAGCCCGGCAGGCTCAGGGGCGCCGGACGGCCCTGCGGATACATCTGCCGCCAGTCGAGGTCGGCACCGGCCAACCAGGCGTCGAGGGCGGCCTGGCTGGCCGCCCGATGCATGTCGTGGCCAAGCGCCGGGCCGGGCAACGGCGTGGCGGATTTGGCCCGAGTGCGGGCCTGGGTGGCACCGCTGGCGATAAAGTCGTGCAGTCGTTCCTGCAATTGCGCCAGCGAACCGACCAGCCATCCACAGCGCTGCTCCATGGCCTCGCGCGCCAGTTGCAGGGTGCAGGCCAACGCTGGCAAGCCAGCCCCTTGCACTGCCTCGTGGGCCAATTCGTCGAGCAGCGAACGGGCTTGCTGCAACAATTGTTCGCGGCTCTTGGCCGACAGCAGGATGATCGCCGGGCGCTGTTCGTCCACGACCATGGCGGGCCTTGGCCGTTGCTCCTGGTACTCCTGGATCACCAGGTGGGCATTGGCGCCACCGGCGCCGAAAGACGACACGGTGGCGATGCGCGGCGCCGCCTTGAGCACACCGCCGACCTCGACCTGGACCTGGGGCCACTCGGCCAGGGTTTTCTGCACCCTGAAGGGGGTGGCGGCAAAATCGATTTCCGGGTTTGGCGCATCGGCGTGCAGCGACGGCACCAGCTGCCGATGCTGGAGTTGCAGCAGCACCTTGGTGATCCCGGCGATACCGGCCGCGCTTTCGCAATGGCCAATGTTGGACTTGATCGAGCCGATGGCACAGTACTGAGCGCGCGCAGTGCCCGCCCCGGCATTGAACGCCCGCGCCAGGCCGGCGATCTCGATCGGGTCGCCCAGGGCGGTGCCGGTGCCATGGGCTTCGACATAGCTCACGGAGCTGGGGTCGACGCCGGCGCGGGCCAGCGAATCGCTCACCAGGCGCGCCTGGGCCAGGGGGTTGGGCACGGTGTAGCCGTTGGTCTTGCCGCCGGCATTGAGCATGCTGCCCTTGATCACACCGTAGATCCGGTCGCCATCGGCCTCGGCCCGGGCCAGCGGCTTGAGCAACAAGGCGCCTACACCCTCGCCCGCGACAAATCCGTCGGCGTCGGCGCCGAACGCCTTGCAGCGCTGGCCTTTGGAGAGCATCTGCATTTCGCTCAGGCCCATGTAGTGCACTGGATCGACCAGCAGGCTGACCCCGCCGACCAGCGCACAGTCGCTGACGCCGCTGTGCAAGCTGTCGAGCGCCAGGTGGATAGCCGTGAGCGATGAGGAACAGGCGGTGTCCACCGCCAGGCTCGGCCCCTGGAAGTTGAATTGGTAGGACACCCGGTTGGCCACCGACCAGTAGCTGGACTGTCGGTTATAGGTGCCGTTCATCACACCGACGAACACTCCGACCCGCTGTCCCTCGGCCAGGCGCGCCGGGGTATAGCCGGCATCGCCGATGCACTGGTAGGCCTCTTCCAGGAACAGGCGCTCCTGGGGGTCCATCTTCAAGGCTTCGCGGGGCGAGATATGGAAGAACAACGGGTCGAACTTGTCGATCTCGTGGATGAAGCCACCCCAAGGGGTGTAGATGCGCCCGGGAGTACCGGGAACCTGGTCGAAATACTGGCGCCAGTCCCAACGCTCCCGCGGTACCTGGCTGATGCAGTTGCTGGCGTTCTTCAGGTGCTGCCACAGCTCGCGCACGTTGGCCGAATTGGCGTAGCGTCCCGCCAGGCCGACGATGGCCACATCGGTGCCGGGCCTGCCGGGTGGGGGGTGGACGGGCGGTGGCGAGGCAAAGCGTGACTTGCCCGGCATGATCGGTTGCCCGCTCGTTCCGGCGGCGGGAGCCGGCGGTGGCGCGGCCTGGTCCAGGCCCAACAGGGACTTGAGGCGTTCTTTCTGGGTAGCGACGAAATGCCCGGCCAGGGCCTCGACGGTCTGGTATTCGAAGAACAGCGTGCTGCTGACCCCACCGAGCTGGTCACGCAGCAAGTTGGTGAGCTGCACCACCAGGATCGAATCGATGCCGTAGGTCTCCAGCGCTTCACGGGCGTCGATCTCTTGCGGAGCGATCTTGAACAGCCCGCCGATGACCTGCTTGAGGTGGTCGATCATGCCCGCCTTGAGCTGGTTGTCGTCCACTGCCAATGGCGCGTCGAGCGGCCTGGGCAATGCTGGCGCTGGCGATGGCGCTGGCGCCGCGCTGGGTGACGGGCGCGCCGCAGTGCCGGCGCCGCTTGCCAGGGGCTCGCAGCGATCCTGCCAGACCACGCCATTGCTTCGGGCGATGATCACTTGCTGGCCCAAGTCGTGAGCGGCCAGGGCGGGAAACAGCACATGGCGCTAGCCTTCGCTTTCCAGGACCTGCTTCCACTGCCGGGGAGCCAGCGCCGGACCTCCGGGCAGGCGCAGCTGCGGATCATCGAACAGCCACCAGCCCTTGAGCAGGCCAAAGGTCAGGTGGGTGAACAAGCCATTGCCGGCGATCTCGTTGATCATCAGCAGGCCGTTATGCTTGAGCAGCGCCTTGACGTTCTTCAGGGTCCGGCGCAGATCCTGCGTTGCATGCAGGACGTTGGTGGCGATCACCAGGTCATAGGTGCCTGGCTCGATACCCTGGACCGCCACTGGCTGGTCGACATCGAACAGCTGGCAGGCCAGGTACGGGACTTGCGGGCCATAGGCCTGGCGGGCGTGCCTGAGGAACGCCTGGGAGACATCGGTATAGCAGTATTCGGCGATCCACTCCTGGAACGGCCGCAGCTTTTCGAAGGCACGGGCACTGGTGCCACCGGTGCCGGCACCGACCTCGAGGATCCGGATCGGCACCTGCGGCGCCTGCTCCAGGCGGCCGCGGACGAACTCCAAGGCGGCGTCGAGCAGTACTTCGTTAAAGAAATCGGACAGCGGATTGTGCTTGTAGATGCCCTCGACCAGAGCCATCGAGGCATCGGGAAAGAGAATGTCGGTGGCCGGGATCCGGCCATCGAGGATCCGCGGCAGGGCCTGCAAGCTCGCCTCGGCCAGCAATACCTCGGCCTTGAGGCTGGCGTGTTCGAGCCAGGCCGGCTGGTGCCCGGCCCACTCTTGCCACAACGCTTCCAGTGCCACCGGCCGCACCTGGGTGTCGTGGTATACGCCGTCCTCCAGCCGCAGGTAGCCATGCTGCGCCAATTCTTCCAGGCTCTTGGCAAGCCAGCGCTGGTACATCGGCGACAGCTTGCAGCGCTGCTGCATATCGATGGCCGATTCGCCCGGACAAGTGAAGCAGCCCAAGCGCTCGAGCTGGGCCTGCAGCAGGCGCAACTGCAAGGTATGGATGAGCGCCTTGTGCGCCTGCACCTGTGCCACCACGCCGCGCACCTGCTGGCTGTCCGGACGCAGGCGGTCCTGGATCCGCGGGAGCAACGAGGGGTAGGCCGCCGGGCGCAGTTCGGCGTATTCCCCCAACGGGCCGCCGGCAGGGGCCGGCAGTGCCAGCTGGCCGAAGGTTTCACCGAGGCTGCGTGCGGCACGCAGGAAGGTCAACTGGCTCGGCGCCTGGCCTTCGGCCCCACCAGCGAGCAGCACCCGCAGGGCTTGCAGCGCCGACTCGCCGTCGATCGAGCCCAGCCCGAGGCCGGCCATCCGCCGCCGATAGTCCTCGCCGGCCACCGAGCCGATCTCGCCCCAGTAGCCCCAGTTGATGACCTGCACCGGGTAGCTGCGGCGTTGCCCCAGATAGCGGCCGAAAGCGTTCTTGAAGGTGCAGCCGGCGGCGTAGTTGCCCTGGCCCGGGGACTTGGTGAAGCTCTGCAACGAGGAGAAGAACAGCATGAAATCCAGCGGCTGATGCTCGAATACCTCGGCCAGGCATACGCTGACGTCGACCTTGGCGGCCAGCGTGGCGGCGAACTCCCCAGGCTGCATGCGCGCCAGGCTTCGATCCTCGAGCTGCAGCGCGGCGTGGATCACGCCATGGATCGGCCCATGCTCGGCCAGCACTTGCGCCACGGCCTGTTGCAGCGCGGCATGATTGCCGGCATCGGCCCTGATGTAGCGTGGCGCCGGGCCCAGCTGGGCGAGCTGGTCGATGGCCGCGGTGATCGGGTCGTCCTGTTCACGACGCCCGATCCAGATGACCTGCGCCGCATGGCTGCGGATCAATTGCTCGCTCCACCAGCGGCCGATGCCACCGGCACCACCGACCACCAGGTAGACCCCGCCTTGGCGATAGGGGTCCTCGAGCGTAGCGGCCTGGGGGGGCAGGCAAGGCACCAGGCTGGGTCGATACCAGGCCGCGTCGCGCCAGGCCAGTGCATCGCCTTGCGGGTCTGCGGGCAATGCCAACAGGTCCTGGCTCGGCCAAGTGTCGCCGGCCGGCAGGTCCAGCAGCCGAATCCGCCAATGGCGGTACTCCTTGGCCATCGCGCCGACCAGGCCGTGGACGCTGGCATGGGCTGGCGCCACCGGTTCATGGACGGCCTGGTGCAGCGTGCTGGCCTGATCGAACACCGTCAGGGTGGCGCGGGTGATCAGCGTCCAGGCCAGCGGCTGGCTGTCGCCGCCCATCGCCAGCACCGCCTTGAGCAAGCGGAACAACCCCAGGACCCCAGCCTGCTGGGCGTGGATCATGCCGGCGACGCCGCTCGGCTGCTGTGCCTCGCTCGGCGCCAGCCACAGCACCTGCTCCAACGGGCCCAGCTCGGCCAACCGCGCGGCCAGGGTCTCGATGGACTCGCTGCCGTCCAGGAGCAACGCGGCGGCCTGCGGATAACGCGCCGCCAATTGCCGCTGGCCATCCACGTCATGGGCGATCGCCAGTAACCGTCCGGTGTCCGGCGCTTGAACTGGCACACTGACACGCTGCCATTTTTCCAGCAGGTACCAATCGGCCTGCGCGCGATCGTCCAGCAAGCCTTGCAGGGCCGACGGCGCCTTCAGCTCCCGCAGGACAAAACCCCGCAGGGCCAGGCAATGCTCGCCCTGCTGGTTGTAGATATCGATATCGAAGCTCGACTGACCGACATCCACCGCCTGCCGGGCGTCACGCACCCAGGCCCATATCCGCTCCCCCAGCGCCGCCCCACTCTGCCACAACCCGGCCAATGCGAAAGGCACTCGGGTGGTCTGCAACGGCGCCGCCTGGCCCTGCTCCAGCCGCTTGGCCAGGAGCAGCCCGACGGTGGCTTGCAGGGCGCCATCCATCAGGCTCGGATGCAGGACGAACGACCCATGCCCTGCCCTCGACGACTGCGGCAGTTCGATCTGCGCCAGCAATTGTCCGGCACCGGTGTGCAACTGGCTTACCGCCCGGTGGCTGGGGCCGTAGTGGATGTCGACGCTGTCGAACGCGCGGTACAGCGCGTCGGCGTCCAGGCCTCGCTCCTGGATACTCGCCTGCAACGCCGCCAGCGACGCTGGTGGCTCGGGTATACCCTGCAGCAGCGCCTCGCCCTGGCAGTACAGCGCCTGGCCCTGCGGCGCGCGTATCTGGAAACCCAGGCGCTGCGGGTCCAGGCTGTCCACCAGGATCTCGACCCCCAGCGGCTCGCCGCCCTGTTCGTCGAACGCCAGCGGTTGCGCCCATACCAGGTTGCACAGGGCCAGGGGAGCGGCCCCCTGCTCACCCAGGGATTGGCTGATGGCCTCGCGTGCCATTTCCAGGTAAGCCACCGCGGGCAATACCCTCTGCTTGCGCACCCGGTGATCACGCAGGAAAAATTCGTCACCCGTGAATGTCGAGGTGAACTTCTGCTGCGCCAGGTCCGACACGTTGCGTTGCAACAACGGATGCAGGTGCCCGGCCTCGCCCCGGTGGGCCTGGGGCGGGAACTGGAAGTCGCCACGGACCCAGGTGCGTTCGCGGGCGAAGGGATACCCCGGCAGGCTGATCCGCCGGAGCGTCCCCGGCGCGGCCCCGAGCAGTGTCCAGTCGAACGCCAGGCCCTTGACCCAGAGTTCCAGCAGTTTCTGGTATTTGCCTTTGTCGGCCCAGGCCACTAGCGTCGCCGCCATGTCTTCATCATGGGCGAGCACCGCCATCGCCGCCTTGTTCTCCTGGACGCGGCCCAGGTACAGGTTGTCGAAGCACCCCGAGCACTGAGGCGTGCTGGCCAGCAATGCTTGGCCCTGGGCCAGGCGCTGCTGTAGCTCATCGATGCTCGTGGCACTGAACGCCAGGCGGTACTCCAGTGCCTCGCGGCCCTGCTGCAGGGTGAAGGCCAGGTCATCCAGACGCGGCAGCTGGCCCTCCAGGGCGCGACGTTGCAGGCATTGCCGTAGACGCTCGACTTGTTGCAGCAGCTGGGGCGGCGTCCGCGCGGACAAGAGGATGATCGCAGGCTGGCCGGCAAGGGCCGGCGAGCGCTTCGGGGCCTGGTACTGGGCGATGATCACGTGCCCGTTGGAGCCGCCGGAACCGAAGGACGAGACGGAAGCGACCAACGGATATTCGCGTTCGCTACCGTCCAGATCCAGCCGCGGCTGGCGCCACTCTTGCAGTTGCTGCGGGATATGGAACGGTGACTCGGCGAAGGCGATCGCCGGATTGAGCCGTTGCGAATGCAGCGATGGCGCCAACTGCCGATGCTTGAGTTGCAGTAGTACCTTGGCCACCCCGGCGATCCCCGCGGCCGACTCCAAGTGCCCGATGTTCGACTTGGCCGAGCCCAGCGCGCAGTGCCGGGCCGCAACCGGCGGCCGGCCCAAGGCGGCGCTGCGTTGGGCGAAGGCTTGTTGCAGGCCACTGATTTCGATCGGATCGCCCAACGCCGTGCCGGTGCCGTGGGCCTCTATGTAGCTGAGTTCCCGTGGATCCATGCCGGCCTTGGCCAGGGACTCGGCGATCATCGCGCCCTGGGCGTTGGGGCTGGGCACCGTGTAGCCGTGGGTCCTGCCGTTATGGTTGATCGAAGTGGCACGAATCACCGCGTGGATGTTGTCGCCATCGGCCTGGGCCTCGGCCAGGGGCTTGAGCAACACCGCGCCGACGCCTTCGCCAGGCACGAAGCCGTCGCCGCCTTCGCCGAAACTGCGGCAGCGTCCGTCGCTGGAAGACATGGTCAACTGCGACTGGATGAAATACTTGTTCGGGTGCAACGACAGGTTGACGCCCCCGGCCAGGGCCACTCGGCACTCACCCCGCCGCAGGCTCTGTACCGCCAGGTGCAAGGCCGTCAGCGATGAAGAGCAGAGGGTGTCCACCGCCATGCTCGGGCCATTGCAGTCCAGGACATAGGACACCCGGTTGGCGATCGAGCCGAACGAGGCATCGACCGCATCGTCAGTGCAGTCGCTGGCAGTGGAGCGGGTATACAGCAGGTACTCGCCGTGCATCACGCCGACGAACACGCCCATGTTGCCCTGGTAGTGACGTTGCAGCGCGGCGCGGTCGTAGCCTGCATCTTCCAGGGTGTGCCAGGCGGTCTCCAGGAAGATCCGCTCCTGGGGGTCCATGCGTTCGGCATCGCGCGGGGAAATATTGAAGAACAACGGGTCGAAGCGATCGACATCGTCGATGAAACCACCCCACTGGGTGTTGATCTTGCCTTTCTGGCCGCGGTCCTGGCTGTAGTAGTACTGGTTCTGCCAGCGTTCGGCGGGAATCTCGCTGATGCTGTCCACCGCATTCTTCAGGTTGTCCCAGAAGCTCTCCACATCGGGCGCCCCGGGGAAGCGCCCGGCCAGGCCGATGATCGCGATCGGTTGATCCTGCTGCGCCGGCTGCCGCTCGGGCGCGGACCTTGGCTCGCTGCCGGCGATCTGCGTGCCAGCCTTGGCCGGCTCCCGTAGCCCGAGCAGCTGGCGGCTGCGCGCCGGATGCTCGGTGGCGAACCAGGACGCCAGGGCCCTGATGCTCTGGTATTCGAAGAACAAGGTGCTGGACAACTCACCGAAAGCTTGCGCCAAGCGCTGGTTGAGCTCGGTGATCATCAACGAGGTCAAGCCGTAGCGGTCGAAGCTCTCCTGGCTGTCGAGGCTGCCTTCGGCAATGGCCGAGACCTTGGAAAAATGCTGTTTGAGATAGCTCTCAAGCGCTGCTTGCAGGCTGTCGTCGCGGGCGGGCGCGGCCAGCTCGCTGCTGGCGGGGGCGGCGATATGGCAATCGAGGCCCGCAAAGGGATACGGCGCCAGGGCCACGCGCCGGCATTCATGCCGGGCAATTTGCTGTAAGTCGACCTGGCCTGCGACCCAACGGCTGGCGACGGCCTCCAGGGCCTGGCGATCCAGTCCTTGCAAATCCGCCTCGCTGACCGGCGGCCGCACTTCCCGGCCCGCCGTTCCACGCAGCAACGACGAACCCGTGCCAGCCCCGAGCAGCTCGAGCAATTGCGCCGTGCTCTCGGCCACCAGCGCCAGGCGATAGCCAAGGGCGACCCGGCCCACGCACAGGGTATAGCTGATGTCGCCCAGGCTGGCCTCATCCAGGCGGCCAGCCTGCAGATCGCTGGCAAAGGCCGCCAGCAGCCGCTGCAGTTGTTCGTCGCTGGCGGCGCTGAATGGAAACAGCCAGGGACCGCGAGGCTGCGTCCTGGCATCGGCCGGCGGCGGCGCCTCGAGGATCAGGTGGCCAGCGGAGCCACTGGCACCGAAGGCATTGATCAAGGCTCGCGGCGGCCCTTGCCACTGGCGCAGGCTGTCGACGATGGCCAGCTTGCCGTGCTCCATGGCCACCAGGGGACTCAGGGGCGCGCACCCCAGGGTCGGCGCCAATTGCCGGTGCTTGAACTGCATCAGCACTTTGGTGATCTGCGATAGCGCCGAGGCCGACTCCAGGTGGCCGATGTTGGCCTTGATCGATCCCACGGGCAGCGGTGTATCGCCCTGGCGCTGGCCGAAGACCTTGGCGATGGCCGCGAACTCGGCGCCATCGGCCAGGCTGGCGCCCGGCGCGGCGGCCTCCACGTAGCCGATCGCCTCGGCGTCCAGCCCGGCCTGGCGCAATGCCTGGCTCATCGACGCCGCTTGGCTGTCGGTGCTTGGAGCACCGTAGCGCAGCGTCCTGCCGCTGTGGCCGATGGCCGTGGTGCGGACCAGGCCAAGGATCTGGTCGCCGTCGCGCCTGGCGTCCGCCAGCGGCCTGAGCAACAGGGCGCCGACGCCCTCGCCCGCCACCCAGCCATTGGCGTCCAGGCCGAACGGATGGGCCTGGCCCTCCGCGGACAGCAGCTCCAGGGAGCTCAACAGCTCCAGGTGCGAGGGGTGGCTGATCAGGTTCACTGCACCGACGAGCGCTGCCCGGCACTCGCCCTGGCGGATGCTCGCACAGGCGAAATGCAGGGCGGTCAGTGCCGAGGAACAGGAGGTGTCGAAGGCTACGCTGGGACCATCGAAGTCGTTGAAGAATGAAACTCGGTTGGCAATCGCCGAATGCAAGGAACTCGCCCGCTGGCCTTGCGCGCCGGGCTGGTGGTGCTGGTAATCGCCCCACATCGCGGCAACGAAGACCCCGACCCGCCCGGCACTGCGGCGCAGGCTGCTGGCGGTATGGCCGCTGTTCTCCAGGCAATGCCAGGCCGCTTGCAGGAACAGGCGCTCCTGGGGGTCCAGGGTCCTGGCTTCGGCGGGGGTGATATTGAATAGCAGCGGATCGAACAGCTGCTTGTCGGCCAAGGCTCCCACCGACCAATGCGGCCCGGCGGCTGCCGCCTGCTGGCCATGCAATAGCGTACCGGCGCTGACGCTGGCGATGGACGAACGCCCGGCGCTCAGGTTATCCCACAGCTCCCGGACGTCGGCGGCGCCCGGATAGCGGCCACCGATCCCGACGATCGCCAGCGGCTCATCAGGCTCCGCGGCGCTGGTGCCCGCCACTTCGAGGCGCGGCCAGCCCTGGGGCACGTGCTGGATCACGGTGCCGCCAACGAAGCTGTGCAGCAGCTCGTCGCCCTCGTCCAGGGCGAAGGCAGCGCGGACCTTATCGAAGTACATCGAGCCGATGGGGCACAGCCCGATATCGAATTCGCCTTGTCTTTCCAGGAGCAACTGGCCGATCCGTCCGGCTTGCAGCAGGTTGAAATACCGGCTGTCCGCACCATGGGCCGGCGCCTGGCCGGCGATGATGAAGATCCGCAGCCGGGCCTGTTGCCCATGCTTGCGGTTGAAGGGGGTGTAGCTGCCATTGAACAACTGCGGGTCAGCCTCGCCGATGCGGCTCAGGGCATGGCTGGCGGCGTGGTAGCGGTAGATACCGGCAGGCAGCCAGGGCTCCTGCCCCGCCTCCCGGGGTGCCGGAGCGGTCAGTTGCAGGTAGATCTTCAGCTCCAGGCTGGAGTCGACGTGATACAGATGGGCGCCGTCCGCGGCGGCCCGCAGCATGCCCAGGACGCGGCTCAATTGCGCCAGGCTCGGCGGGGTCTCGGCGTACTGGCGCTTGGTGGCACGCAGGCGCAGCGCCTCAGCACTGATCGCCAGGCAAGGCAGTTCGATGACCTGCTCGCCCTGCTCCGGCAAGTCGCGACGAATCTGCCGTTGCTGTTGGTGCAACTGCTCCAACGCTGCCTGGCCCGGCAAGTCGAAACCGTTGGTGCTGGCACTCAGGAAATCGCCGAATGCAGCTCCCGGCACCAGGCTCGCGCTGGCAGCCGAGCCGCCCTGGACCAGGCAATGCAGGACCCGGTGGCTGGGTTGCAAGGCGAACAACTGGCGCAGTGGCGCAACCTCGAAACCCTGTACCGGGGCCAGCGCCAGGCCCAGTCCTGCCTGGCGCGACAGCAGCAGCTGCTCGATGTACCCCGCTTCCAGGACCAGCAGCGCCGGCGCGGCATGGTTGTAGATGGGTTCGATGGCGGCCATCTCGGCGACCAGGAACAGCGCGAAATCGGCCCCGGCCAGTTGCGGGTCCTGGGGCACGTCACGGGCCGGCACGCTGACCGGTAGCAGCCGGTTGAGCCGTGGCTGGTAGTACCAGGCGCCTCCCGGCAAGCCCTCGACCCGCCCCTGGGCCACGTACAGGTAGCACTGGATGGCATTGAGGCCGCCGGCCGATGAATAAAGGTACTTGCCCTGCCCTTGCAACGAGACTTCGCGCAGCAACGACAACAGCTGGCCCAGTTGCTCGCGGTCGGCGGGCGCAACCTGCGTAGTGCGCAGATAGGCAGCAGGATCGAAGCTCACCGGTTCCAGCGGGATTGGCTCCGATCCGGACGCGCCATGGGTGGACGAGACTGGCGCCGTCGTTGCCGGCGCTGGCGAGTCCGCCAGCCCCCCCTTGTCGTCCAGGATATAGGCCATGATGGCGGCGATGGTCGGTCGCTCCAGCAGCACCTGCACCGGCAAGGTGACCTGATACTGCTGATGAATGCTGTGGATCGCCTGCACCAGGGTGAAGGAGGTCGCGCCCTGGTCGAAAAGATCGTCGTCAGGTGCCAGCTCGGTCAGTTCCAGCGCTTGGCAAAAGTGCGCTTGCAGCCAGGCAGCCAGCGCATGGACATCCAGCGTCGATGCCTGGGCACCGGCTGCGGGGCCGCTGCGACCCTCGAGCAGTGCCTTGCGGTCCGCCTTGCCATGGGCGGTGACCGGAATCTGCTCGACGAACAGCACCCGGTTCGGCGTCATGTATTCCGGCAAGCGCGACTTGATGAAATCGCGCACGGCCTTCTTGTCCAACCCTTGGGCAACGACATGGGCCACCAGCTTGGGGTCCTCCGACCCCGCATCCTGGACCTGCACCACCGCATCGCTGATCGAAGGGTGGCTCTTCAAGGTGGTTTCGATCTCGCCCAGCTCGATGCGCAAGCCGCGCAGCTTGACCTGGGAATCGAAGCGCCCCAGCACCTCGATCTCGCCGTTATCGAGGAAACGTGCCTCGTCGCCGGTGCGGTACAGGCGAGCATCGGGCTCGTCGCAGAACGGATCGCGGATGAATTTCTCCGCCGTCAGCTCGGGTCGATTGAGATACCCCCGGGCCAGGCCGACACCACCGATGCACAACTCACCGGTCTGGCCGATGGGCACCGCCGTGGTTCCGGCGTCGAGGATATGGATGCGAATGTTGTCGATGGGCCGTCCGATTGGCACGCGCCGGTCGGCCCGTGGCTCGGCGACCCACCAGGTGACGTCTACCGCTGCTTCGGTGGGGCCGTACAGGTTGTGCAACCGGGCTTGGAGCAGTGAACGGTAGAGCAGCAGCAAATCGTGGGTCAGGGCCTCGCCGCTGACGAACACGTTGCTCAACGATCGACACTCGCCCACCGCCGGATGCTTGAGGAACAAGCGCAACATCGAAGGCACGAAGTGGCAGATGGTGATCCGTTGCGCCTTGATGATCTCCACCAGGTAGTGGGCATCCTGGTGGCCACCGGGCCGGGCCATGACCAGGCAGGCGCCACTGAGCAGCGGCAGGAACAACTCCCAGACCGACACATCGAAAGTGAAGGGAGTCTTCTGCAGGATCCGCTCATCCGGCCCCACGGCGTAATGGCGCTGCATCCATAGCAGCCGGTTGCAAATGGCCTTGTGCGGCAACATGCAGCCCTTGGGGCGGCCAGTGGAGCCGGAGGTGTAGATGACATAGGCCAGGTCGGCGGGACTGTTGATGAGCGAGGGATTGGCCTCGCTGGCATGCAGCGCCTGGTTCTGCGGCTCATCCAGGCACAAGGCCTGGACGGCGTGTTCGGCCAGTCGCTGGGCAAAACGCCGCTGGGTCAGCACCACGCTGACCGAGGCGTCGTCGATGAGCAATGCCAGGCGTTCCTGCGGATAGCCAGGGTCCAGCGGCAAGTAGGCGCCACCGGCCTTGAGGATTGCCAGCAAGGCCACCATCAGCTCGAGCGAGCGCTCCATCTGCACGCCCACCAGGCTGTCGGGCCCGATTCCCAGTTCGCGCAGGTAGTGAGCCAGACGGTTGGCCCGGGCATTCAACTGGGCAAAGCTCAAGCACTGGTCGGCAAACGCCACGGCCACAGCGTCGGGACTACGCAGCACTTGTTGTTCGATCAACTGGTGCAGGCACAGGTCCAGCGGGTATGGGTGGTCCGTAGCGTTCCAGCCGGCGATGATCGCTGCTTCCGAAGCCTGGTCACCAGGCCGCCCCTCTTGCGACATGCCCCGAGGGCCGCCATTGGTCGAGTTGTTGTCAGACACTGCGCGACTTCCCTGTCAGGTTCGGCCACCGGGCCCGGCAGCTTTTATCCGTGTCATCCCGTCGGCGGGACAGGCTCATGGGAGCGCCGGCCACGGGCTCAGGCAAATGAAGAATCGATTTCGTGCGGGGGTGCGCGGGCGGCTAATCGTCCTCCAGGGGACGCGGGTGACGATCCCACAGGCGCCTGCCCGGGAGCACGGATGCGCAAGGCCACCCCGGTTCCAGCCATGGGTTCGATGGAGGTTCAGCGAGAAGCAAGGCCGACGTATCCGTGTTCCTGAACACAGTAATTCCCTTTAACAGTGACTGTCCGAGGCTTGCCAGCAGCAACGATGCATACCTTGCGTGATCAATGACCTTGTTGTTTTCGCCGTGGTCCTGCGGACCCGGGTCGATTGCCGCAAGACGACGGTACGAGCGTAGTAGCAACAGGTCAGCTGTCAAACCTCGATCCACGGACTTGGCACCGACAGGCCCGAACGCCATCGACCCGGCGCCCGCAATTGCAGTGTGGCGACGAACTCAAGGGCCGCTATCGGACTGCAACTCCATACCCCATGCGTTGTCCGGCATAGGGGCGTCATGACGCCCGGCGACACAGGCCGAGACGGACCGACCAAAGGTATTGACCTTCAAGCCGGCTTCAAACCTAGCCTCGACTCCCGGACAGCCGGGACAGGCTCGCGCTGCCCCCGAACGATGGTGCACGCCAAAGCGGCTACGCTCTAGCTACGCGCGGCCATCGCCCCTCAACGCCAGGCGCCGGAGGCTCGTACGCAACCGCCCTCCAACGCTCCTGCACTACATAGAGAGATGCGAACATGGGATATGTCGCCACCCAAGATGGAGTCGAGATTTTCTACAAGGACTGGGGCCCGCGGGACGCCCAGGTCATCTACTTCCACCACGGCTGGCCGCTCAGTTCGGACGACTGGGACGCGCAGATGTTGTTCTTCCTCAAGCACGGTTTCCGGGTGGTGGCCCATGACCGCCGTGGCCATGGGCGCTCGAGCCAGGTGTGGGACGGTCACGACATGGACCACTACGCCGATGACGTGGCGGCTGTGGTCAAGCACCTCGGGGTGCAGAAGGCGGTGCATGTCGGCCATTCCACCGGCGGCGGCGAAGTGGTGCGCTACATCGCCCGGCATCCCGAGGATGCGGTAGCCAAGGCTGTGTTGATCAGCGCCGTACCGCCGCTGATGGTCAAGACCCAGCACAACCCCGAAGGTTTGCCCAAGTCGGTGTTCGACGACTTGCAGGCCCAGCTCGAAGCCAATCGCGCCCAGTTCTACCAGGACATACCGGCCGGGCCTTTCTATGGCTATAACCGACCGGGGGCGATACCGTCCGAGGGCGTGATCCGCAACTGGTGGCGCCAGGGCATGATGGGCAGTGCCAAGGCCCACTACGATGGCATCGTCGCGTTTTCCCAGACCGACTTCAGCACCGACCTGGCCGGCATCGGCATCCCGGTACTGGTGATGCACGGCGATGACGACCAGATCGTGCCCCACCATAACTCGGGGGTGCTTTCAGCCAAGCTGCTGGCCAAGGGCACGCTCAAGCTCTACCCGGGTTTCCCCCATGGCATGCCCACCAGCCACGCCGATACCATCAATGCCGACCTGCTGGCATTCATTCGCAGTTGACTGCGCGAGGGCCAGCCCCCCGGCCCTCCTCTCTCCATGCCCTGGAGCATGGGCTGCCGGCCGCCGCTGAGCCTGGGCGCCAACGGCCCAGGCCCATGGAGGCGCCCCGGAACTACCAGATCTTGTAGGTGCCGGGCTTCTACCGGTCCTCTATAAGAGATCGCTTTATCCATCCTCGAGGACATCCAGCATGCACATGGAAGAGCACAGGCTGAGCGAGATGAACCATGAGTTGCGATTGCGGCTAGGTCGCTTCCGTTACGAACAGTTCGTGCAACGGCTTGGCTGGCGACTGCCGGCCCATCCCCATCCGGACCCAGGCGAGTGGGACCAGTACGATACCGAACACGCCCGGTATGTCCTGGCCATCAACCGAACAGGCGCCATCGTCGGCTGTTCGCGACTGATCCCCACCACCTGCCCCAACCTGCTCGAAGGCGTCTTCAGCCAGACCTGCAAAGGCGCACCGCCCAAGCATCCAGCCATCTGGGAAATGACCCGTTTCACTACCCGGGAACCCCAACTGGCGATGCCGTTGTTCTGGAGGAGCCTGAAGGTCGCCAGCCAGGCAGGGGCCGATGCCATCGTCGGAGTGGTCAACCGGACCATGGAGCGCTACTACAAGATCAACGGCGTGCACTACGAACGACTGGGGCCACCCACGCTGCATCAGGATGAAAAACTCATTGCCATCAAGCTATCGGCCCATCGCGAAGACCATCGCCGTGCCTCTGCCGCGACGCCCTTGAGTGGCGGCCCCCCATTGCAGGAAACCGCCTGATCAAGCCGAGCCGCCCGCGGACGGCTCGGCTGCGGCTCAGATGTAGCCCAGGGCAACCGCGTAGGACACGGCCTGGACCCGGTTGCTGGCACCGATCTTGCGCTGGATGTTGCGATGATGGTAGTTCACCGTATCGGTGCACACCCCCATGATCACGCCGATCTCTTCCGAGGTCTTGCCATCGGCAGTCCAGCGCAGCACATCGCACTCCCGTCCACTGAACTCGACCTGGGCATTGAACATGCCGTCATCGCTTTCCAGTTCAGAGATCTTCTCATGGGCAGCGATGGCGAACGCCTTGGTCACCGGTTTCAAGGCCTCGAACTCCTCGAGGCTGATGGCCTTGCTCCTGCGCGCCAGGCTCAGCAGGCCGACTCGCCCCTGGGCATTGAACGAGGGTTGCGCCAGGCCATGGCACAGGCCCGAGTCCCTGGCCTCGGACCAGAGTTCCCGGCTGTCGCGAAATAGCTCGTTACTCCACAGGATGGCAGCCGAGGAAAGCTTGCTGTGTTTCACCGTCGGATCGATCAAGGCATAGTTTTCCCCCTGGTAGCGCTGCACCCAGTGCTCGGGGTAATTACTGCATATAGATGTCCTGGGGCGCATGAACGGGGTCACGCTACACATGCCGTAGGCAAAGAAGTCGAAACCCAGTTCATGCAAGGCTCTCATCGCGATAACCCTGAACTCTTCAGTATCCGCAGCTTGTGAAAAGATACTGTAAAAATAAGCGTCCCATCCAAACAGCTGTCCTAATTCCATTTTGAACACCACTAAAGTTTGAACGAGGTCGTGAGACTAGACCAAACTGAACTCATGTCAACAGATAAATCGGAAGCTCCATAGAAGGCTTCGTACTATCACTAGATTTGTACTATATAGTTAAACTCGCTAGCCATAAGCCAGTACGATTTTTCGATGTTACTTGGCCATTATCGTCATTCGAGCGACGAACGCACGATTCTCTTCACGATACTGAAACAGTCCCTCCGAATGCTTCCACGACCTCCTCGCTACAAGATCTGGTAGTTCCAACGCCAAGAAACGCAAGTGTATAAACAACCCCCATTCAACGCCATTACAACAGCAAGATCTTTAGTGGCTGCAACTAATTTCGACCCGAAATCGTTAACCGGACATTTACTTTTTTTAGAAAACAACGGTTCTAATTAAATGAGGATGCTGCCCATGACAGCTTCAA
>NZ_JBJJLO010000056.1:0-38795 GCF_046230915.1 Pseudomonas sp. KCJK8993 | reverse complement strand
ATGAACCACACCACCCTTGACACCATAACAGCCCTCATGCAAGCCACCTCTGAAAATTTTTGTGTCAGGTGCTGGAAGTTGGTTTTGAAAGAAGCAGCCTCTACTCCAAGGTATATGCGCCGCATACGTTTTTGATGGATCTAAAGATATTTGTACGTAATATTCTCGATATCCTCCAAGATAACCACCGCCTAAATATTGAGGCACAATAAGACGACCAGTTCCTCCGGAGAATGGATTGCCGAACTGAGACGGCCCCATAGTCGGTGGCGGAGCAATTGACGTACCAATAATATTCAATGGCTGCTGCAAGCTGTTGAACGTGAAAGACCCATCTTCAGCCCTTGTTTTAAGTGCTGGCCCCGTGAAAATTGGCGCCATCAAGTCAAAACAATAAACCATGATGTCAGCAACCTGGCCTGCAAAATAAAAGACCGTGTCGCTACCTTCCTTTGACATCACCGGCTGGTTGCATGCACCAACCACAAACACGATGGGGCTCTGCGCATTCCTTACGGTGAACTTATAAATGTTGTCATAGTAAATGCTGGGGCCGCCACTCGGCTGCAGCCTTCGCCAGATTGTATCGAACTCAACGGGTCCGCTTTTTATCAGCCCGTAAATAGATTTTGACGTGTCATACAAAATCGTTCCGTCTGGCTTTCTGACAATAAGAGCCGCCTTTGTCATTTAATAGTACCCGTAGTAAATTCTGCAATTTAATGCAAAGCCACTCGGAAGAAGGTAGCTCCATGAAATCGTGTCTTTTGTCAATGTTACCCCTGGTCGCTTACCAGCTGTTCTCAGGCTATCCTCGAGAGCGGAGATTATATAAAAATAATTCCTTCCTGCCGGCATAGAGATAGATGCAGATCCATTTTCTCTGTTTGTAGTAACAAAGCCAGCAGACTGGCTAAGCGCTTTAGTCATGTCTGCCGTGATGCGATTAGACGAGTCCCTGGTAATCAATCCGGCAGTCATGTTGCGTCTACGCTCAAGTCGATGGCTTTTACACCGTTCGGATAGAAGATGTAGATCCCGCTGTTATTGATCATCAGCTTATTTCCTCCTGGGGCATTACCCATCATCTGAAATGTCCCGTCAGGCAAAAATGCCCATCCGGAGACCCCGGGCACATAGTTGGAAGACTGAAGATTGCTTCCAATCTTGAGCATGTCGATCGAACCGTCCTTGATGAATGCCGACCTCATGAAGACCTGGCCGCCCTCAACAGCAAACGGAACACTTCCGCCCTGTTGAATGGCGAACATATCGGCATTGATGATGAACTTCGATTGCAGATTGCCTGCCGCGTCGTTCTCCAGGCCCAGCCCAATACCGGCGTACTTGTACTCGCCGTTGCCGGCGTTGTACTGAAAGCGCACAGCCCAGGAACCATTGACCTTGCCACTAGCATCGGTGGCCAGCTGGAAGCCCTGGTCGGCCTTCAGCGATGTATTGCCCAGGTTCACCTCGAGGGTGTCCGTTTTCTTCGCCAGGGCATCGGTCGCCGTCACGCGGGCAAGCGTTTCCTGTTTGATCGCCGCCGAGTTGTCACTGACCTTGGCGTCCACCTGGGTGATTCTTTCCCCCAGGGCGGAATCAGCGGTAACCATTGCGGTGGTCAAGTCCGTGACCCTAGCATTTGCTTTGCCGAGATCGGCCTCAACGATATCCGTCCGCTTGGCCTGCATGTAGTCGCCCTCGGCAATCGCAGACCAAACAGACCACACGCCGGCGTAACCGGTGTCCTGGCCGACCAGCTCGCTGCTGTCACCCGCCATCGGTGGGTTGAGCTGCACATAGACCCCGTCCACCTTCTCCGACACTGCTGTCAGCTTGCCGTCGATGTTGGTGATCTGTTGCGTCAGGTTGTGCACCTCGCCAGCCAGGGCGTTGGCTTCCTCAAGGATCGTCCCGACATCCTTCCAGTACTGCGCATTCGGCGGCTGGGTGCCGGCAGGAACCGGGCGAATGGCTTGGTACAGTCGCTGCTCCCAGCGCACGATATCGCCCTTGGCGTAGGTCTTGTCCTTGTCCCACAGCAAGGCGTCGGTGTACTGCTTGATCAGGTCCTTGATCGCTTCCATGCGCTCGTTGATCGAGCCGGGGCCGTCGCCGCTGATCTTGTCGATCTCGTCCTTCAAGTGCTGGCCGAGCGAGGATTCCTCGATCTTGCCTTTTATGTAGTCCAGGATGAGGTCCGCGTCGGAACTGGCTTGCCCCTGGACCCCGCCGCCGGCTGGATAGAAAGGACCAACGTTGCCCGTGCGATCCACCAGGCGAGCCCAGAAAAAGAACGTTGCGCCGGCGGCCAGGCCTTGCATCAAGAAGTCCGACTGCGGGTAGGCCAGGTCCGAGAGCTTGGCGGCCTGCTCCAGGCTGTTGCCGGCGCCATACCAGATCTCGGTTCGCTGGGTATCCTCGGCGCCGACTGGGAACCCCCATTTCAACTTGATGCCGAACAGCTCGCTTGAGGTGTTTAGGTACGCCACCGCTGGCGGAACACCGTCCTTGCCCTTGAGCTGGGTCAGATCGGAGCTTTTCCAGGTCGACGTGATATCGAAGGCGCTCACTGCACGCACGCGGGCAAGATAGGCGCCAGCGTAGATACCAGTCACGTCGACGCTGGTGGAACCAGTGCGCTGCAGCTTGATCCAGTTGCCGCTGTCCTTGCGCCATTCCACGTCGTAACCGACAGCGCCGGATACCGCGGGCCATGCAATCGTCATCGTGCTAACGGCCAAGCCCTGGGCGATCGAGTAGTCCGAGGTCAGAGTTACGCTCGCCGGCGCCGGAACAGTGGTCACCGGAATGACGCTGATCGGCCGCTCCTCCAGGCGAGCCCCGGTATCGATCGATGCGTATTTGCTGGGCTCATACTGCAGGGCGCTGATTTCGTAGTCGCCTTCCGGCGTTCGTGCAGTCCGAAGCACGCGATACAGCGGAATGGCCAGATCATCAGCATCGAGAGCCCACTGCAGGTCCTTGGCGGGAGGTTCGCTATAGGCTGTGGTCACCGTGACCTGACGCCCCTTGACGCTCTGCACCGTGCGTCCCTCAGCCCTGCCGGCGGGCAGGTTGATGATCAGCCGATCGCCGGCCTTCGCCTGGGTGTCCCGGTCCAGCGTCACCACGCGACCAGCCGCTGCCGCGATTCGTCCGCCCACCTCCCGGCCTGCCAGCAGCGAATCGGCAACCGGGATGATGAAGCCAGGCAATGGAATCTGCCCTTCCATCCCGGTTTTGAAAGTAACTGTCCGATCCTGGTTGTTACTCAGGATTGCCCACTTCGCGCGGCGCTGAGCTTCACTGGCCCGGGTGCAGCCGATTGCGCTGATCTCGGTAGGCTTGTCGCCAAACCGGCGTTGCAGCGGAATGTCGGCATAAGGAATGACGTCGGTGTCGTAGTTGTTGGCTGGGTTGTCGTAGCTCACCAGGCAGCGGGTGTAACGGGTCTTGGCCGATGCGCTGCCGTAGGAAAACTTGCCATCCACCACGTTCGCGCGGGTGAACACATAGTCGATGTCTTGGGCCCGAGGCATATCGGCCTGCATGACGAGCTGGCCCTGGGCCCAGCAAGTCATACCGCGATAAATGCCGGCGATATCCCGCAACAGTGACCAGGCATCGGCCTTGCCTTGCAGGTTCATGTCGCAGAGGAAACGCGGCTCCTGGCCGCCAAGGCCGTTGGAAACCAGCTGATCGCAGTATTGCGCGATCCGGTAGAGCTCCCACTTGTCGACCATCCAGTTCTTGATGCGCTTGCCCAGGCCGAAGCGGTTTTCGGTGCAAATGCCGAAGGTGATCCAGGCAGGGTTGTTGGTCCAGGCCTGCTTCATCGTTCCATCCCAGATCCCCGAATAGGTCCTGGCCACCGGATCGTAGTTGCTGGGCACCTGCCACTTACGGGCTTTGCACTTCACGGTGACGGCAGGAATGTTGGTGAACTGCTCGGCGTCGAACTCGATGTAGAGCAGTGCGGTATTCGGGTACCGGATCTTGGCGTCGATCACCTGGGTGTAACCGGCGATCAACATGGTGTCGGCTACTTTGTTGGTGTTCTGATTCGGGGTAATGCGACGCACCCGGATCTGCCAGCCCGACGTCGCAGGCGGCAGGTCAATTCGACGAGAGCGCTCGTAGCGAGAGGTGCTCTTGCCGTCCACGGCCTCGGCCAGGACCTGCTGATAAGCTCCGCCGTCGGTGGCTACATCGATCGCGTATTCGATTCGGTAGCCCTTAACGTTGCCCTCGTTGTCCTGTGCCTGTAGCGCCGGCCACGCCATCCGCACCCGTACTGCCGAAAGCTGAGTGTTGCTGATCGACTGCACCCACGGCGCACCGCTGCGCAGCTCGATGTTCAGCGAGGTTTCATTCTCGACCGAGGGAATGCCTGGGATGTAGTCCTGGTCCACAGAACCCGGCCGCCACTCCCACTTCACATTGGTGAAGTTGTAGGAGCCGCTGACATCCTGAATTGGAGTGTTGTCAAGGTAGATATCGCGAGCCGTTGGCGTGCCCTCGAACTCGCCCTCGCCTACCGCAATCAATATCTTGGCCAGGTTGGTCGACCGAAGGCTGTCGGCCGCCTCATAAGGCATTTTCGGCTTTTTCTGACCACCCTTTGCGCCGTGGATCTCGACGTCCATCTTTCCTCCAGGCATAAAAAAACCGCCTCAAGGCGGCCGTTTGACGTTGTGGTGTTTAAGCTTTGTCTTCCGCGTATATCGAGGCAGAAATGATCGCCCCGCCCCACCGGCGCTCACCAATGCAGATCGGAACCGGGTTGCCACTCGCGGTGGTGTTCTTGGCACTGCCGAAGGCGTAGGAAGGCATGTTTTCGGGGGAGGCGCTTTGCTTGAGGCCGCCTTGCTGGGGGCTGAGCATTTGGATCACGCCGCCCAACACCATCGAGCCGCCCATCATGATCAGCGCAGAGCCAAATGGCGCACCAGCACCGAATGTGCCACCAGTGATAACGAGGCCAACAACAATCAGTACTGCGCCGACAATGGTTTGCAGTGCGCCGCCACGCTTACTACCGGTTATCACCGGAGCAATGCGAATATCACCCTCTCCCGTGAATTTAAGCTCCTTCTCCGCAAGGTTTGTCTTGCCGCGAAACACAGCGAACTCAACCCCGCGAGACTTTGCGCTGGACAAGAAGCGCTCGAACCCTGGAATTTGGACACACAGAGCCTTAACTGCTTCTGCGGGTGTCCTTACGGCCATCCGAAAGGACCTCCCAAACTGACGAAGCTGTCCGTAAAGCCGAATCGTGGTCATTGGCTGATAATTAATGACAAGTGCCGCCATGTGCTTTTCTCCAGGCAATAAAAAGGCTCGCCGAAGCGAGCCTTGAACAATTTGACGCGCAGCTACAGGCAACCCTGCAGCGCGGCCAGTCGTTTGTTAGCAATCCAGTTACCAACCACTACGTAATACTTTGCCTCAGAGCCTGAGCCCTTTTGCTGGATATCAACGAAGTACTGAGAACCCTCAGTGAACACCGTGTATCCGGCATCGCGTCCCGGCTGAAGCGTGGCGCCCGGCGTGCCGCCGAAGATTGGTTGGTTTTGCCATTCAAATTGAACGCATTTAGCCAGCACAGCGTCGGACTTTTTCGAGGTCAGTACTTTGTAGGGCCCTTCCTTGCGGGCTTCGCTCATCGTTGGCGCCATACACCCCGCCAACACTGCAAAAGCCACGACCGCTATCAGAATTCGCATGTCGGTCCCTCTATATGGTTTGAGGGCAATCTACCATTGCAGAACACGCGCATCAAAACGCCACATTGGCGGCCTCCAGATTGACAATCTGGTACCAGCTGCAGCTAAACCCGTCCATGGTCAATGCACCTCACCGAGCCCCGTCAGCAGACACACTTAGCATTCCCGGTTCATTGGTGGAAACCTCTACCAAAACCCTCCTCTTTTCAGAGTCGCAAGTGATCAGGACGTCCATGCCGTTGCTGTAAGCGCGCACAGCCTTTTGGCCAGGCGCATCCGAGACCTTTTCTATGCGAGACGGACGAGAGTTCAGCTGGGCGATGATCTGAGCTTGTGCTTGCTCGCACCGACTGAAATCCATTGGTACCACGCTTGAATGGGTGTCAGCAGACACCGTGAACGGGTAGGAAAGAAAAAGTAAGGCAACCGCAAAACATCCTTTACCCATGACCAGCCCCTCCATGCACATGATCAGTTACCTTGGCGATGCATACACCAGCGCCATACATATGCCTGGACCTGCCGCTTATCCTTTCGTTCAAGCTATTTGATGCTGCTGCGAAAGGGCTGGCTCCAGATGCAAAAAGCCCAGCGCGAGGCTGGGCTTCAACATCAACTGAAGATCCACCATAAAAAAGCTGCGATCAGCAACCATGTAACCACATGCGCCCATAACGGCGTAGGCGCAGCCTGCGCCCCAGCCCTCTTTCCTGATCCATAGAGCTTTGACGATGAGATCCCAGTTCCGGGAATACTTGTCGTGACGCGCGTCCCTCGCTTGCTGAGGTTGGCTGTTAATCCTTTTCCGCCGATAGAGGTGCTGACCCCACTCTTGCTGAGGTTCAGTCGCACGCCAGGGGCGACCTTAAAGCTCTTCCGAAAACGCAGCGCCATGATCTGAATCCTTGAAATTGGCAAAGAGCCATCATCTCTTAAGCAATCTAAAGCCACCACCCTGTCCACCCATCCACCCTGGACGGAAAGCCAGTACGCGACCTAGACCTGGGCGTAGTAGCGTTGTGCCTCCCAACGAACTGCCTCCGCCAGCTGTTGGAGATCCCATGGACCGGGGCATTGATGACCTAGGAGGTCAATGTGAGCAAAGACGAATATGCGAAGAGCAAAAAGGACTGGATCTACACATGGGGCGTGGTTCGTGACGAGCCCAACATAATGGTTGGAGCATTTCCGACCAAAGCTGCTGCCGAGGCTAAAGCGAGGACGATGGGAGAAGACTACAAGGTAAGCTACATCTTCCACTTACCAGGTACTGATGAATTCATCAGAGAGGAAGAACCGCACAGCTGATCTTCGAGGTCAGATTGCCTTAAACGTAATCTGACCTACCTTCGTCAGAAGCTCAGCCTTCAACCCAGGTTTACCTTTGTACTCCCGGCGATAAACGCTTTCACCTGGACCAACCTTGCCGGAGAGTCTGACTCGATCAATTTCGATCTCGCCATCAAGGATCGCGATTTCCGCGTTTCCGCCTGCCATGACCCCTTCGTTGATCGTGAACAGGTTTTGCATAGTCAGCATGTAGCTCTGTTGCATGTCCTTCTCCTGCGGCCTGGCCGCGTCATGTTGGTTGTTTTGCATCTTTGTGCCTGAGGATCAGGCGCATCCGGTCATGCCAAGGGCCGCCGAAGACGATGATCTCGCTCGGACGCCCATACAGGTGGTGCAACAGGAAAGGACCTGAGCCAAAGGCGCCGGAATCTTCCCCGGGCAGTGCCGGATCGGAACCCAGGTAGATCCCTGCATGGTTGGGGTGTGCAGTTCGCCCCACGGCCATGACGATCATGTCCCCACTTTGCGGCTGGTCGACCCGGTAGAAGCCGGCAGCCTCATAGGCCTGCTCGTACAGGCTTGGGCCGGTGGCCTGCTCCCACCAGCCGTCCTCGCGGCTGTATTGCGGGAAGTCCAGGCCCCACTCGCGCTTGTACCAGTCGGCACAGACCTGCCAGCAGTCCCAGGCGCCGTGTACGAATGAGCGGCCCAGCAGCGGCGTTTCACCTGTTGGCATCACGGCCCGCAGGTCGCCCTCCGGCCAGGACAGGATGTACCACGGCAGGCCAGTGGCCTCACATATGGCCAGATCGCGCGGCGAAGGCCTGCTGGTGGCGTCCGGGTGCGAATGCACGATGCCGATCACCTCGCCCTGCTCCTCGGCTTCGGCGTACTGCTCCGGTGCAATGCGGAACTCCTCCGTCGGCTCGGTGGCGACGTTGGCGCAAGGGAAGTAAAGCTGCTTTCGGCCCACAGCCAGGATCAGCCCGCAGCACTCCCGCGGGTACTCAGCCGCAGCGTGCTTCTGCACGGCAGCAAAGATGTGTTTGAGCATGGTCAGCTCCTCGCAATCAAGGAGACAGCGGGATACCCCCCGAATGGCAAGGCATTCCCTTCGCCAAACCTACATTTACAGCCGGTCGAAAGCAGCCCATTGCACTGGTCTTTTTCGGGATCATCAGTGGGGTTGCCGTCCATGTCGAAATAGCCTCCAGTCCACCCACAGTTCGGGCCCCGGTACCCGGCGGTCAAAGCCCAGTGGCAAAGCGTGGTCATCTGGCGGCCAATTGACTCCGAGCCCACATCACCAGGACTGGCAAGCTCCCAGGTCACCGACTCCCCGTCCTCGTTCGTCTTCTGGTCGATGTACCAGACCTCTATGGCTTCCTGGGTAGGGTCAGCCTGAGGATTTCCACCTTCGAAATTGGCAGCGTCCAGGAACTGGCCCAGGGTATTGCGCATGGTCAGCTTGAACTCCAGCAGATCGTCGAAGGCCAAGCACAAGGCCGTGATACGACCGTTGACGTTGCCGACGGAGAGCTTCGGCCGAACAGCAGTGCCATCGCCGTTCGCCTCAATGCCCTCGATCTGCATGGGCCAAGCACCGTACTCGTTGCCCTGCCACCAAATCGACTTGGCGGGCAGCTCATCCGCTGCAGCGCCGGCGGCGATCAGTTCCGCAGGCGTGTGCGGTATGGCGTGCCCGTGGAAGCGAAGGATATCGGCGCCATAGTCCGTTCCGTCGAGTTCGAACAGCAATACCTCGCTGCCAGGCTCGAGAGTCTGGATATCACGAATCAGCGACATAGGATTCCCTTAGGGGTGAAAGGCCCGCTCGAAAGTGGCCGTGAGTTTGAACACGCCTCCGCCCACAGGAACCGGCGTGGGATTCTTGCAGGTGAACAGGCCCAGCTGGCCCAGGGGTGTAGTCCACAGAAAGGCT
This sequence comes from Pseudomonas sp. KCJK8993, assembly GCF_046230915.1. Taxonomy (NCBI): domain Bacteria; kingdom Pseudomonadati; phylum Pseudomonadota; class Gammaproteobacteria; order Pseudomonadales; family Pseudomonadaceae; genus Pseudomonas; species Pseudomonas sp. KCJK8993. Next base: position 29,831 of record NZ_JBJJLO010000056.1, on the reverse strand, counting down.
TTCGCCCCGGCGTGCCGATCGAAGAAGGCCATGATGTCGGCCACCTTCGACTTCGAGCCGGTATATGTGATCGGATAGGAGTCTTGCTTGTTGTTGGGACCGTCCCCCACCACCTGCTTGTACCCGCCCCCGAACTGGGTTGATCGAGTTCGATATTCGATGGTGGGGGAATCCCCGTTCTGCGTTGGCCAAGTGAAGGTCTCTATCGCCATCACGCCCTCCCATTGGTAAGTCGCCAGATGGATCCGCCAGGCTGTAGCGCCCGATTAATGGCTGTTTCCGCTTCGGTCTTGGCTGCCTGCTGAATGCTCTTCCCAATCTGTACGGCGTCCTGTGGTGCCGTGGCCGCCCCTCCATCACTGGCGGTCTGGACTGAGACTGATACAGGGAAGTTGTAGGTATTGCCGCCGCCCTGGGCACCAGCAGCACCAGCAAGCGCCCCAGAAGTCAGCGGAGTGACGCTACCGCCGTTAGCACCGGTCATCAGGAACGACCGCCCGCCCTCGCTGTAGAGTTCGGGGCCCAGTTCGTTCACCTCGTACAGGGAATTTGGTGACACGGGGCCACCAGCGGCCCGGTACCCGGAGAAGTCGACACCGGTATACCCAGCCTGGGTGGAGCCGGCTGACGACGCCCCGCCACCGAAGTAAGAGCCAGCAAATGAAGAGGCCATTCCGAAGAGAGAGCTCAGCGCAGAAGAAGCCGCCTGCCGTGCTGCGATCCGAGCCATGTCGGCCAGAACCGACTTTGTGAAGTCCGCAAACGAGAACTTCCCCGTGGTGGCAAACTGCACGATCGCGTCTTCCATGGAGCCGAAGGCGTTGGTGAACAGACTCTTGGTTTGGCCGGCAACATCTCGCGCCGACTCCAGGTAGTTCTGCCAGGCCGAGGACGCACCATTTGTCCAGTCGCCCTGGGCAGCCGACATCTCGTCGTAGTTGCTGACCACGGTGTCGTGCAGCTTCTGCTGGGTGGCTTCCAGCGCCTGTAGCTTTTGCGTGTACTCATCAAGGCTCATGCCCCGGGAGCCATTGCCGTACTGGTTGGCCAGGTCCAGCTTCTGCTGGTTGATGCGGTCGTCGATCGCGTTCTGTTGGTTCGTCAGGTCTCGCTGGCTATCACCCTGGCCAAGGCCGGCTGCAGCTCGCAGGCCCTGCTCGCGCAAGGTGTGGACTTGTTGCTGCAGGGCGCTGGTGTAGGTCTTGACCGCCAGCTCCTGCTTCTTCAATCGGCCTTCTTCATTCTTGGCCAGCACGCTCAGCTCAGTGTCAGCATCCTTCTGCGCCTTGACCATTGCGGCGCGGGCATCGGCGATCTTCTGGTCCAACTGGATACGCTGGGCGGCAGAGGTACCGGCTTTGCCCTTCGCGGCCTCAAGTACCGCAATCTCCGCCTCATAGGCCGCCGTGACCTCGTCCCGCTCATTGCCGATCATGGCCTCACGCTTAAGGAGGTAGTCGGCCTGAGAAACCAGTCCGGCCTTCTGCGCCGCGTCCAATTCCTTCTGGGCGTTTTTGTACTCGGAAAGGATGCCGGTGAGGGTGTTTTTCGAGTTGTTGAAGGCCGTCAGGTCGACGGTACCCGCAGCAGATTTCGGGTCCTTTTTCTGCTCATCAATCGCCTTGCGCAACTGGTCGTACGCACCGCCCGAAAACTTCTTGCCGTCGAACTGGACCCCGGCCAGCAGCGCCGCTTTCTGGCCAGTCTTCTCCGCATTCTGGTAGAGCGTGGTGAACTGGTCGTCGAGCTTTTTGTAAGCCTCCTGCCGCTTAGCCAGCGGATTTATGTTCTCCATCTGCCGATCCAGATCCTTCTGGACCGCGATAAGCTCCTTGTTTGCCCTGGTAGCCTCACCGGTTGCGTTTGCGTTGCTCTCGCTGGCCGCCTGCCGCGCCTTCAGTGCAGCAAGCTTTGCTTCCAGCGCAGGCGTGGAGTCGTCGTTCTCTCCATCAGCCAAACCAAGGAAAGAATTGAGCGAACTGAGGCCATTCGACAAGGCTCCCGCGACACCGCCACCCTTTCGGGTATCCAGCACCCGCTGTGTGATTTCGATTTGCTTGGCCAGGTCCGGGAAGATCTCAGACCTAATCTCTGCGTAAGCGCCCTTGATGGCGACCTTTACCCGATCCCAATCACGCTCGATATCCGACAGTGAATCGCGGTAGTCCTTCAGCCGTTCCTGTGCAGACTGATTCAGGTTCTCACTGAGGGTATCCAGAGCACGCTGATGGTCACCCTGTTCATCGATGGACTTGATGACCTGGTACTGTTCATAGGTCAGCAGACCATATTGATCGCTGATCTTCGAAGCTGCTTCCGTCGCGGTATCACCAGCGTTGGCCAGTGACTTCGCGATATCCCCTGCCCCTTTACCAGTCACCTCACCTATAGCGGCGGCGGCCTGGGCTAGGTTCTGCATCTGGACGCCGCTGGTAGCTGCTCCAGAAGCCAGTGCGATAACAGCTTCACGCGCACCACTCAGGTTACCGGTGAGAGCTCCGGCCGACTCACTCATTGCCTTGAGGCTGGCGATGCTTTGCCCTGCATCGTTTGAACCGCCATTGATGACGCTGTTGAATTCTCGCGCCTGCTTCACGGCGTCGAAGTAGGCATAGGCAAGACTACCGATGACTCCGGCGAGCAGGCCTGCCGGCATCAGGGCCGCAGCCAAACTCTTAGCCGAGGCACCAGCTTCGGCGCCGAGCTGGGCAACGGCACGAACACCACTCCCCCAATCCCCTGACTGCAGGGCGTTGGCCAGCTGCATGACGTTTTCTTGGGCCTGGCGGGTGCCGAGCTTCAGCTTGTCGAATGCGCCCTCTGTAGCAGTGATGCCGGCGCGATCCTTGCCGACCTTGGCCAGGGCCTCGCTGTAGCGTTCCGCGTTGATTGCACCAAGACGGAAAGCTTCATGCGCCGCCTTCTCCTGCGCCTCCAGCTTGGCCAGCTTCACATTCAGAGGATCGATGCTATTGACCGTGCGCTTGAGTGCTTCGATCTGCCGGTTCTCGGCATCGATTAGGCGCTGCTTCTGCGCCGCCTCCTTCGCCTCGGCCTTCTCGATCTTGTCGAAGGATTTGCCGAGACGCTCTTGGTAGGCCTCCTGCTGCTCAATGGTGACCAGACCACCCTTGCGGGCACGCTCAAGCAGTCCCTCTGCCTGAACCAGCTTCTCCATGCTGTCGATGTTGCCGGTCATCGCCTTGTCGAGCTGGCTGATGATGGCGATTTCGCTGGCAGCGCTTGTCCCAGCCTTGCGGCTGGCGTCGACCTGGCGTTCTTTCGCACTGGTGGCTTTATCGATGCCCTGGGCAGCCTCCGCCTCCGCTTGGCTGATTTTCTTGCCGGTGCTGGCCAGGCCCTCCCCGGCCTTGCCAAGATCATCGACGGCCTTCTCTGCCCCTTCGGCCGCGTCGACCAGTTTATCCAGGTCATCGGCAGCCTTGACCGCCTGAGACGACTCAACCGCAATGCCAAGCGAAGCGAAGGTAGTGCTCATTTGTTGTCTCTCTGTTCAGCCATGACGGCCAGGGCTTCAGCCTCCATCTGCCGGATGTCACTGAAAATGCTTTGCCGGGAGCTGGCTGGCACGCCACACATTCGGATGACACTCGGCAGCGCGCCGTAGTCCAGGCCTGTTGCGCCACACGCCCCCACCCGCCACTGAGTGCTCATCGCTTCGAAGACAAGAAAGGCTGGCCAAACGTCCGGCCAGACCTCAACGTCCTGGCCGGCCAGATCACCCACCAGGAAGCCAAAGGCCTTGAGCTCTTCAGCAGATGGCCCTTGCTGATAGAGGGCGCGTGCGGCGCTTAGGAGTTTCCCAGGCGGGCCTGATTGAAGGCTTCGGAATACGTCGCCAGCACCGCGCTGGGCACCGAAACAATCGAGGAGACCAGTACACGGATGTTCTGGTCGTTGAACTCTTCCTTGAAATCCCAGCCAGCGACAACAGCCTTGACCTGGTCGACCTGCAAATCGATCTGAGCGGCGATGAAAGCCATCAGGTCCATGTCATCAGCCTTCGCGACCAACGCCTTGTGGCGCTCACCCCACTCAGCGTAGAGCTCAGCCAGACCAGCCCTGTCGAGGTACTTGAACACGAACCCAACCTTTACCGGCTGGCCGCCCAGTTGCGGGACCATCACGTCGGCCTTGAATGTCGGATTCTGGATCAGTGAGAACTTGGCCATGGGTTACACCGAGGTCAGATAGCGGGTTGGCTCGGATTGCAGCGCCAGGTTGACGGTGCGGGTCAGCAGGTTGTTACGGGAAACCGCCGGCTGCTTGGAGAACGAGGTGTAAGCCCCGTACAACAGGGTGTCATTGCCTGGAAGATCGAGGCGTGCAGCATGTACCTGCTTGCCGGCATCGGCCGACATCAGCACAGCATTGAATGGCTGGGCCGGGTCATCAGCGATAGTCAGGACCATGCTGGCAGCCGACTTGTCAGTAGGGATCTGCTTGCCCTGGTCGTTCTCGAGGAACACCACGTCGAGGTAGTTCTGCTCCCCGCCGGAGAAAGCCAGATCGGTTACTTGTGGAATCAGCACCCAGGTCAGCACCTTCTTCATGGTGCCCGAACCAGTGCCTGCTGGGTAAATCTGGGTATCAGTGGTGTCAATGCCTTCCAGCGTAATCGCGGTTGCCGTAGCAGCTTTCACGCGAACGACTTTGCTGTCCAGCTTGCTCCAACCGGAGGTGAGCAGCACGATGTCTCCAGCATCCAGATCGGCGCCTACAACGGTGGCCACAGCCTCACTTGCATTGGAGATCGCAGTAAATGCCAGCGGAGCCTCGTAGGTGGCAGCGTGTTTAAAAGTGCCGCCGTTAGGAATTTTATAGCCCATTGGGTTTTCCTCTCTTCAGAAATAACAAAACCCGCTCAGTGGCGGGTTCGTTGGGTTGCCCGAAGGGCAGAATCAGTTGGTATCAGCTCGGTACTGGAAGGACACGGGCACTGTGTAGGTCGTATCCCCTTGAATGCCTGGGCCCTGGTCTGGTGGCGTCATGGTGATCACCGTCAAACCCGCCTTCTCGTTCCGTTCGTACAACGGAAACAGCGCGCTGATCTCATCAGCCAGGCCGCCGGCCGGACCGCGGTACTTGCCCGATGGCACTACTACGCTGGCCTGGAAGACGCCGGTGTACAGCCGGTGATCGCCGCCCAGGGTGTTGCTCGTAGTGTCCGCCGGCAGTGTGTAGGTCCTGATGTGGGTCTCTCCGTCCTTCGGCGTGTAGACCTCGTTCTCGACGACCACTTTCAGCGGCGGAACCCTGGCTTTCGCCCAGGCGATAACCCGGGCCTGGTAGATAGTGGCAATGACGTTGTGACTCATACCTGGTTGTTCCTGATGGCTTCGTCGACGATATGCTGGAAGCGGGCCAGCGTGATTCGAACCATGCCGCCGGGGGCCTGCTGTGAATGCCCGTATTCAAGCGGCACCGCATAAGGCAGGTTGTTTACGATGTAGGCTGTCTGGCCAGCGGTCAGCGACTGCACCTGGGTGCGCAGAACCGCGATGGTGACATTGCCGGATGGGTCGATCTGATCCAGTACACCTTCAGCCGGCGTATCGATTGAGAACTGCCAGTTCCCCCGGAAGCGGCCACCGACATAGTCCTTTCCAGCGACCAGACCGTTCACGTTGAAGTTCTGGTCGCGCTCGGTCTGGGTCAAGGGCTTGGCGTACCTCACACCGCGGCGCAGCTTGCCGGCCTTGGTGAAGTTGCTTTCGTCCAGGTTGATCAGCGTGTTGCGTACCGAGACCTTGAAGTCGTAGTCGTCGGCTGCGCGCGTATTGGCCGCACGGTGTGCCACGTTCGCCGCCCAGATCTCTGGATTGCCCACCGGCGACATGCGAATCACGCTGCTGCCGATGTCGATCACGATCTCGCGAAGGGGGGGGTCAATGCGGGCCTGGGCCTGTTCGGCAAACTGGCGGAGGTTTTCGGCGAAGCTGCCGTTCCTGCCGGCGTAGCGGTTCACGACCGCACCTGCAGCTCGTAGAGAATCGGCGTACCGGCCGGGTTGATCTCTTTCAGCGGCGGAACGATGGACCAGGTCCGGCCATGAATGACCACCTTGTTCAGCAGGTCAGGCGCCCACTCCAGCCCCTGGGCGGCGACCTTGAGTTTTTTGTCGCCCTGCTTGATGAGGCTGTTGTTCTGGAACTCTTGGCCGGTGAAGTCGAGCAGGATGCCCTGAGCGGTCTGCTCGGTGATGGTGTCGGGGCCGGCTGACCCCGTTTCGGGGTCGTATTCGCCGGGCTTGATGTCGCGGATGGTTACGGGTTGGCCGAAGCGCGTAATCAACCGCAACGCGGTTTCAGCCGTGCGGTCATAAAACGCGCTCATGATCATGCCCTCACGGCAAACAGGCCTCGCTTGGCCAAGTAGTCGGCGAACTGGGTTCGACTCGGTCGATCCGGTGCAGCCGGGAGAAGCCGGCCGCTGGTATTGCTGATTGGCGCATATTCAACATCGACCGCGCCTTCGACACGCTCGCGGATTACTGCGCCCTGGCGTTGGTCGATCGGATCAATGTCGTCGGCATGAATCTCGGCAGCCAGAGCCATCTGGCCGTACTGAATCCGCGCCGGCAGGTAGTTGTTAGGCTTGATCTCCTGGTCCAACAGCACTTCCCGGCGCGGCCAGGCCAGAGCCTGTTCGCTACTGGTCTTGCGCCCCTTCCAGGTCATGCCGTCCATGGCTAACGCAGCTCGGCGAAGCAGCGATTCCTGCGCGGGCACCTCCGCCGGGATGGTCACGCCGAACTTCACGGCGTACATGGCCAGGTCCTCAGCGGATGCATAGCTTTCGGCGTCAGGCTTGCCGGTGCCATCCTCGACTATAAGTGCCATAAATCAGCTCGCTGGAATGAGTTTCACAATTTCGGCTTTCGGGGCCTTCGGATCAAACGCGATGCCCTGAGCAGTGAGCCAATCACGCAGATCTGCCACACCCATTTTGGCCGGGTCAGTTTCAGCTGCGCCGCCGGGCTCGACAACATCGACCTCGACCTGGATGGCCTTGTAAGCCTCAACCACGACTGGCCAATCACCAACAACAGTTACCTTGATCACACCGGTCTCTGGCTTATCGAAGTACTGCGGGTTGCGATAGCGCTTATCAGGATCGAAGTCCGTGGTTTGCGCAGAGTAAGTCAATTCCATGGGTATCTCCAAAGCGGCTCAGGACGAACCGCTTGCTGAGGAAGGCGCTGATTAAGGCGCGGACAGATCGATCAGAACGCCGGCGGTGACCTTGTCGCTGGTGGCGTATTTGGTCCAGTTGGCACCTGCGCCGATCGCGGCCAGGTTCGGGTTCACCCCACCGGTGGCGTCCTTCCAGCTGTAGCCCAGCAGATCCAGGTTGAAGGTGCCCTCGGCGCGGAAGCCCATTGCCAAGTTTTCCTGGGTGTTGATCGGGTACGAACGGAAGCCAGGGGCCTGGGATTCGGTGATTTTGATTGCACCAGCCTGCAGGCCGAAGATGGTCTCGGTCGGGATGGCGTCCGACACCAGAACCGGCTTGCCCATGGTGCCGGGCTGGCCACCGTAGATGACCACGCCGGCTTCTTCGTAAACCTTTTCGGTGATGGCCTGGTCGACCATATCGAAGTAGGTCGCCGAGTCCATGGTCCACAGCGCAATGCGACCGAAGCGATCACCAAACTTGCGCATGCCCTTGGTCAGCGCCTTCTTGCCGTCAGTGGCAAAGCTGGCCTTGGTGACCATATTGGGGTTGGCACCGATGGCAGCCTTCAGCGCGGCCATGGTGTACTGGATGTAGCCTTCCAGCACTGCGTCGGCATAGTCCTGGCCGACCAACTCGGAGAACTCCTCAGGCGACCGCGCACGACGCTTGAAGGCCTCTTCGGTGGTCTCGTAAGGACCGTACTTGAACGGCACCTTCACGCCGACCATTTCGCCAGAGCCGATCTTCTGACCAGCAACCGCAGCGGTCGAGTTCACATCACGGTGAGCGATGGAGCCGCCGAGCTTGTAGAAAGCTCGCTTGCGCAGGTCGCCCTCGATCAGTTCGTTGTCCAGAACCAGGGCGCCGTTGGAAGAAGAGTTGAAGATGTCGATCACATCCTGGATGCGCTCCAGGTAGGCGGTTTGGGCAAGATCGTTGTAGACGATCATGTCCGAGGTGACGGTAGTCGCCATGGGTTACTCCATTATTTGGGCAATTTCAGGTAGGCGTCCTGGCCGTTTGCAGTGATGAACTCACGCTTGGCGACTGAGGACATTTCGGAACGTTTCAGAGCGGCCCCACCGCTGTTTCCTGCACCGCCGGCCCCGCCGCCAGATGCCTTGCTGCCTGCGATCAAAGGACCAAACGCAGGGTCTTTCGTGAATTCACTCTTCAGCTCTTCCAGCGTGGTTGCAGAGAGCTTGCCGGCCTGGTCCAGTACCACGACGGTTGGCTTGCCATCGCGTTGCTCAACGCTCAGTCGGCGTTCGATGTGAGGGAGCAGTGCCTTGGCGCTGCCTGGGATGGCCAGGGTGGTTGCAATCTCGGTAGCAGTACGCCCTACGGTCAGATCCCGGATCTGGCCTTGCAGAGTGTTGCGTTCCGACTCGAGCTGGCCATTCAGCTCTGCCTCACGGCGGCTGTACTTCTCGGACCAAGACTTCTCGAGTTCTTCGACGTTGCCAGACTTGCGCAGCGCTTCTTCGCGCTCCAGACGAGCCTGTTCTTCAGCAGCCTTGCGCTTGTCGGCCTCGGCCTTCTTCTCGGCCAGCAGCTCTTCAACTTTCGATTTCAGGCCGGATACATCTTCAGGTTGAGGCAACCCTTCAATGCCCAGGACGTACTTGCCGTCCTTCTCGGTGTAGAAAGCGCGCACGGATTCGTCTACCCCTTCCAGGGTATCCAGTTGGAATTTCAGCATTGGTTGTCTCCCAGAGACGTAGAGCAGGCCCTGCCTGCCGATGGAAAAAAAGTTAAAGTCCACACCCAAATTTCAAAGGAACAACGAACGTGGAAAAGAATCCGGTTGACGCTCCAGAAAGCCGCAGAAAGGAAGGCTATTCCGCCGCCGCCATTTCATTGTTGGGTGTCGCAATGACGACTGTCGGAGTGTTGCTGGGGGCGGGGGTGACAGCCTATGCAACCGTCGTTTCTGCTCAAAAAAACAGAGAAGAAAGCTGCCTTAAGCGAGTCGATGACCGTGAGATGCTGACTCGAAAACGTGCTGAAGTGCTTCTGGGTAGCATGGGGAGCTTTTTGGGTTCCGTTGGTCCTTCAGAGGGCGTGCCGCGAGAGCAGGGACGGCTTGTCATGCAGTCAGCGTTCGAATTGACGGCTTACGCCCCCATCGAATTGAACGTAATTGCACTCAAAATCAGCGCATCTACCTACTTGGGACTCACGGCTCACACCCCAGAGCAGCAGGAGAATGCAATCTTGGCTGCTAGGGAGTCATTCAAAGGCTGGAACGAGAACTACATAAAGTTTATGAAGTCCTTCGATAATGAGCGCGCGAAATGCGCGAATCAGTAACTTCACAAACGAGCACGCTCAAACGCCAAAGGCTCCAGTACTTTCATTTGGGCTAAAGTGAGCGGTGCAAAATTGCGATCCAGCTGTAGGTCGGCAAAGCGCTCTACGCTCAGGCCACCCTCGCGGAACAACCTGGCGCGCTTAGGGCCAATGGCCTTGTCCTGAAACGCCGCCGGCTGCTGCTTGAGCCACTCGTAGTAGCTGAGATCAGCCCTTACCTGCTGCGGACCATCCTCGCCAACAGATGCTCGAGTGGCGTCCTTGGCGAACAGCGCGCTGAACCTGGTCACCGCCACCACCGTCGAGCGACAATTGATGTGGATCGGTGGCCTGGGCCCTTCCGTCAGCTTGAACCGACGTTTGTCGAGCGTTCGGCACTGAGGCGTGGTCTTCGAGTCCAACGTGCTGACCCACTCCACAGCCTGGACGACGTCGGAATTCTCTTTCAGCGTCTCCATGCGCGCCTGGGTGGCGACGTGCTGCACCGCCGTCCGCACAATGGCGCCGGCATTGCGGTTGGTCGTGGCCAGGATGCCGTCGTTGTAGTTGAGTGCCTTGGTACCGCGGATGTTTTTGATGATCTGGAAGTTGGTCTGGCCTTCGAAAAAGCCCTGCCGGATCACGCCTGTGAGGCGTTGCCGCTCGGTGGCGGTGAAGCCATCAATGAGCGACTTGAGCAGCTTGCCGCCATCCACGCCGCGCACACTGAGCGGATTGGAGAGGATCGCGGTCCTGATCGCCGCAGCGCCCGGGACAGCAGCCTCAAAGGACACACCCACCGGCGCCGCCCGGGTCAGGCTGGTAGCCTCGAACTGTGCCTCATAATTGGCGATGTCAACCAGGTCCAAGTTCAACTTCTCGCTGTACCGGTCAAAGATTCCCAGCAGCAGGCTGTCGACCTCCTGCAGCAATACCTCAAGGCGTCGAGCTGTGTACTCAGTAAGGTCCGCGCGCGCCAGGCGGTCACGGATCGACCTATCGATCTCCTTGAGGAAGGGGCCGAACTTCTCGACCTCTCCCGACTTCAACTGCTCAAGGAAGACAGCGTGCCGGATGGTGGCATCAAGGATCGCTTGGTTGGTCGCCATCACCAGTCCCTCCGGTCAGGTCATCCAGTTGCGGGCCCACTTCAGCAGTCTGCAGCTCATCCCGGATCTCGTCGTCGGTCTTCTCCGGATCGATAACACCGCGGTCGCGCAGGTACTGCCAGAAGTCAGCCTCAGGCAGCCGGCCACCCTGCACAGCGTTGAACAACGCAGCAAGGATCGCAGGGTCGAGGCTGATCTGCGTGAAGTCCTGGTTCAGCTTGTAGAGCGATTCGCCGGCAACGTTCAAGAACTCGCCCATCCACTCCAGGCACTGCGAATAGGCCTCGCTGACGTTGCTCACGATCAAGGACAGCACGCTATGCTCAGCGGCACTATCGTTGTCGGCCTGGGTGGCGGTCTTCACCGCGCTGCCGCGCTCGATCAGCCTCGCGCCAAGGGCGATCAACTGATCTTCCTTGGCGTCCATGGCCTCCTTGATCATGGTGTTGGCCTGGGCCTGGAGAATGCCGGCAGTGCCGTTCTGAGGCAGAGGCAAAATGGCCCGGGAACCGAAGTAGATCCCCTTCTCCTCCAGCATCTTCACCCACTGCTCATTGAGGCCTGCCATGTACACCTGGGGCTGGCCCATCAGGTAAGCCGCATCCTCGTAGTCAGCGCTGTTGCGGTAGTGCGCGATGTTGATCTCGGCCATGTCGTACAACGGAGAGTCATCGATGCTCGCGTCGTTGTTCTCGCTTCCCAAGAACTGGAAGGGGATCACCCTCCACCGCTGGCCTGCGCCGTTCAACGGGGTGAAAGGAGCTATGACCATAGAGGTCTGACCAGAGCCCTCCTCCCACACCTCCTGGGTGTAGTTTCCATCCGCATCCAGACGTAGCACGCGATACTGCGTTACCTGCTTGCTGCCGAAACCATCATCAGTGTCGACATCGACCTTCTCCTCCAGCACCACCAGGCTCAGCAGGTGCTGGCCACCTACCTTGCGAGTTTTCCAGTTCTTGATCGCTTCAGTCGGGTAGCTGCTGATCGTCGAACGGACACGGCCAGACGCCATATCGGCAACACTCACCGCCTGCCCATCAACTTGCGGGTAGTCCACCAGCAACCCGTGACGCCCTACCTCAAGCAGGTGCCCAATCACTGACTGGGACTGCTGATAGATGCTCACGCCCTGGCCGTCGACATCCTTAGCCACGTAGTCGAGCGCGCCCGGGACCGTCAGCGTTGGCCAAGTGCGGAAGACAGCACCAACCAGGCTGTGCTTGGTCCGGCCGGTGGCGTTGTAGAACACAGCCCGCTGCTTGTAGCCGACGTAGCGCTCCTGGTTCTCCTTGCTCGCATCATGAGCATTAGGCCGCGGCAGATATCGTTCACCAGCAGCCTTGATGGTTTCTGAGCCCTTGCAGACATCGCGCACCAGGCGCCAGCGATTTCTCGCCGCGTCGTACTCTGGGCGGGTGAAGGTGACGTCTGTCATCGGGCAAATCCCATGTTCAGTGAGGTGGCCGGCTTCCGCGCACTTTTCGCCACGGCGAAATAGCGGAAGCCGTCAGAACCGTGTGAGGTCCAGTCGTGAAGTGGCTTGTCTTTCCAGCAGCCGCGCTTGTCATCCCATTCTTTGCGGTAGTTCTCGAGGCAACCCAAGCCCTCCTCGCACTTCGACTCATCGAACACGCAGTGCGGAAGGATCTCCCGAACTTGTTCAATGCCGTCGTTGACGCCAAGCTTTGGGACAACCTCGAAGGTCATACTGTATTTCTCGCCGTCGATGTCGTAGCCCTCACGGGCCAGCTCTCGGCGGGTCTTGGCATCGCTGCCGAACTCGCGGTTATCGATATCGTGCGGGCCCCAGTGCTCCGAGTAGGTGTAGCCCTTATCCTTCAGCACCTTCATGTAGTGCCGCAGGCCCTCGCCTGAGTTCTCGTAGTAGTCGATGACGTGATACTGCTCGCCAACCTTGCGCACAAACCAGATGGCCGTGGAGTCGCCGACGCCGATGTCCCAGAAGGTCATCACCGGCAAGTGGTTGTTGTCTGGTATCGAGCCGATACGCTGAGCGGCGTACAGTTTGTTGAACTGCTGGGCGTAGTAAGCGCCCTCAATCGACTGCTGGAAGGCTTCAGCCGGTATCGACGGGTACTCCCGTTTCATGTCGTCGCCGAGGGTCTTCTCCTTGGCGCTGTACCAGGCGCGCTGGCCTGGGTTGGTGACGATGCCGTGCTTGGCAGCCAGCTCGTCGAAATACTTGGCCAGCCGGTCGGGGATGACGACGTCGGTTGAGTCGAGCCAGTACAGCGGATTGCGCCACCAACTGAAGAAGAAGAACTTCCAGTCCAGCAGGCCCAGGGGCACGCCGGCCAGTTGCTGCTTCTCGGCAGACTGGCTGTAGTCGAAGAAGTACCCGGCCCGGCCCTCAGCCGTGGACTCGATGGTGACGAAGCACTCGGCGGCCACTGCCTCGAAAGCACCGGTGACGATCTCCCGCGCCTTGTGTGGGAACTTGGCGCAGATCTTCCCGAACTCGGACACATGCAGGTAGCGCAGCGTGCCACCCCGGAAGGAGGTCGAGACGTACAGCGACCCGCCCTTGCTGAACACCAGCTCGCCTGCGGCATCGTTACGCGCAGGGTTGGCGGCGCGGATCTCTTTCGGCAGATTGTCGTAGGCGTACTTCACCTTTTCCCGGAAGAGGCGCTTGGCGTCATTCAGGGTGTGAGCGATCAGGGCGCACTTGGCAGCCTCGAACAGCGCGACATCCAGTTGGACGATGCAGACCAGCGTGGTGAAGCCCAACTGCCGGGCCTTGAGGATGATGTTCCGGGTGTGCATACCCTGGAAGTAATCGATCTGCTCCTGCGTCATACGGAAGCGGACCTTCTTACCCTGCTTGTCCGTGATGAAGTAGAGGTTGTTCAGCCGCCAGAACCGATCCCGGAGCAATTTCAGGTGCTCGGGCTTCATGGGTCAGGCTTCCTTCGATAGTTCATCCATCAGCTTGGACAGTTCGTCCGCTTCATCCGTCTTCTCCTTCTCGTCCAGGCCGAATGCCTGACGCTCGAGCACCTGGAGGTTCTTCATAGCCGAGGACAACTGGAAAAGGGTTTTGGCATTGCTGGGCAGGGCTACCGCTGCGAGCATCGAGCTACGGCGAAAACCACTCTCATCATCGGCAGTCTCTTCAGCGATAGCATCCTCGATCTCCTCACGGCGTTTGATCGTGGTGAGCAGGTCATCCATTAGGAGGTTCGCAATATTCGTGGCCTTGCGAATATCACGGCGGTGGCTGCGAACCACCTGCGCACCCTCCTCCGCAGCCTCTTCGATGATTTCTGCATCACGTTCGCGGTTCGCGCCTTGGTCGTTGCGAACCTCTCCGCGAACCAGCTTGCTGCGAACCTCTTTCCGCACCTGCTCAGAAAGGTCTCGCGCCCACCCAAGGGTCTTGGCCTTCTTCCTGATTGCGGTGTCGCTCACACCTTGGCGCTCAGCGATGGTTCTGATGGAAAGCGCGCCGGCCCGGTAGGCTCGCTCGATCGCCTCCCAGTCGGGTTGCTTGGTTATCATAGATTTACTCTGATGCTTGAAATGGTGGCAGGTTGCCGGTATTGATGCGATTCCACTCAACGGAAGGATGTGAATATGTCCCAAACACTGCACACCGCATCGACTGCCGGCGTAACCCGTGGAGTTAACCCGGAAATAGCGCGAGCCCACGCAGTAGCTAGCGCACTAGAGTTAATCGCTGCGAGAGTGTCTAGCTCTGAATCATTTCACCTTGAGCAAGAACTGGACAATCTCTCGAAGTATGCCGACCAAATTCAGGAGGCCCTAAAGGTCAAATGACATACCGTGCCGCAATCACCTGCGGCACATCTACCCTTCTCCGCCATCGAGCAGCACATCAATCAGCTTCTGCTCTCCTAGGCGCATTGCACCCAGGCACTGCAGGTCGTCGCACTTGGGGCCTAGCCCGAATACCGCCACCTCGCCTTTCGGCCCCATCAAGGTCAGCGCGCCTACCGTGCATTCCGGATGAACGCCTGCATCGAGATCATCAGCAATCTTGCGCAGGGTCTTCGCGGCATCACGCCAGCCCTCACGCTTGAGCTCAACGAGCTTTGCGGTCATGCCTTCACCATGTTGTGGGTTTGTGCGTGGGCATGCCCGTGCAGCTCTGCGACGATCAGGCCCTGTGGTAAGCCGGCAGCCTTGGCTGCGTCGATTGCCTTGGCGATCGAGCTATCCAGTTCGGTCAGTGCCTCGATGATGTCTTGGCTCAGCGGCAGCGCGTGATGAAGGCGCGTGACGTTGCCCATCAGCTGAATGGATCAGCAGATTTGGCAATGGAGCGCACGAACCACATGAAGCCCTGCTGCAGGTTGGTCTTGGCCAGGGCCAAGGTGCGCTGATCAACGCCTTCGATCTGGCCGATCTGCTTGAACAGCTCGCCGGCGTCGGCCTCCAGGGCCTTGATGGAGTTCATGCCGTCGATCTCGCTCTGGGTGAGGTCGCGGTAGCCGGTGATTTTCTGGTGCTGGTTGTCCATGGGTGGTTCCTCATTGTTCAGCGCCACGATTTGGCGCATTCGAAAACGTGGCGCGGATTACTTGACCCTGCGATCGACACCACCAGGCGCCTTGTCACAGTGCAGGCAGTGCTCGCAATTCAGCGCCCGGCAAAGCCAGACCTTGACCCGCTGCCAGTAGGTGACCATGAAGACATGCCGAAAGCCAGCAAGGGCCAGGGAGGCGTACAAGGTCGCCTCTGCCACCGACTGGGACATGATCAGCTTGTCGTTGCGCACCAGGAGCGCGTAGCCGCTCAGGGCGATGGTCGCGTAGATCAACTTCCCCAGCACACCGTCGCGGACCTTCCCGCTCATACAGCACCAGGTTGCCCATAGCGCGATCAGGCCAGCCGACCAGGTTGCAACATGCTCCAGGATCATGTGCCACCTCCCCCGAACTTCGAACGAATAAACGCCCAAAGGTCAGCAGCTTTGATTGCCCGGGTGATGGCAGCGATCAACGATCCGCCGAAGGTGCCGAGCAGAAAACCGATCCCGGCAACGCTGCGGGGCTCGACTACTCCCATGTATGCGCTTACCAATCCGGTCAGGTAATGGGCGCAGACTGCACCCGAGAAGATGAAGACGGCCCAGGCCTTCCGGTCCACCAGGTCATCCCGGTGCCACCAGCTCGCGGCGAACGCCCCAAGCAAGCCAGCCATGAACCATGTATCCAGCCTGTCGAGCAGGCGTTGCAGAAGCTCCATGCACTCGACTCCGTGGGCACGATTAGAGAAATACCACAAAATAGTTGTATTACAACAAAAACGTTGTATTGTGAGTCCACCCAAACAACGAGGCTAGGTGGTGTAGTTCAGCGAGTTCAGACGATGGTTGAAGGCCCAAAGGGTGACCTTCGAAGCCGGCAAAGGAAGCCACTTCAAAGTCACCGCCCCTAAACGGCCAAAGGACAACCTCCGCGGATGACGGCTCCAAGGACATGCCGTAACCGACCCGCAAGGCGATTATTAAACAGCTGGGGCTCTGAGCCCCCCTCACCATGCCTGAATTGAACTCATCACCTTCAGAGGAAGTGACCATGTACGACTACGCGATTAGATTTGAACAAGACGCGACTGGCATAGCTGTCTTCTGCCGGGATCTCCCGCAATTAAATAGCTTCGGTGATAATCAGGCTCATGCACTATCGGAAGCGTTGGACGCTATAGAGACAACGCTCTCGACTTATGTCGATGAGCGTAAGGCCATACCATCTGCATCCTTACCAGAGCCGGGCGAGTATGTCGTCCGATTGCCCGCAGTCACGGTGGCGAAAATCACACTTTGGAATGCAATGATGGAACGTGGCATGCGCAAAGCTGATCTGCGTCGGCTACTCGATGTCCACCAGGTTCAAAGTGATCGGCTAGTTGATTTCTTGCACACATCGAAAATTGAACAGGTGGAGGATGCTCTGAAGCATCTCGGCCTGTCAGCACCAGCACCGTACCAACCAATACGTTTCTTCTACGCCCCTCACAAACATGGTCGTGATTTCGACAAGCTTCGCATGTGGGCGTATCACGACCCACGAATCACAACCAAAGAAGCAAATGAGATCGTCTTGAATACCCTTGCATCCGAGGAAGCACCTGAAGCGCTACGGATTTCTCTCGCACAAGTAATAAAAGATCATTTCGGATACTGGGCGTATCCGTCAATTTCCTACAAAGGCAAAAAAGCCAACGCGGGAATCCTTTTCAACTACTCGTCGATGCCAAGCGGAATGGAACCGGATGATAGGTGGCTAGAGCTTACCGCTGCTGAGCTTTACGAGTTACACGAAGCTGCTTATCGACACCTATTGGGGATACCTAAAAAAGCCTAGAGTAATCGGTCGTCGGCATCACACCGCACCAACATATGCAATGTGCGGTATTACAATCTTTCGGCGATAAGCCCGTACGTCGTACTATCCGGCTATCGACGCCCAGGCATTCCCGAGGGCTGTCCTGGCGACAGATAAATTCGAAGAACAAAGAACCCGGCGCTGTGGCCGGGTTCCGATTTGTTGCGTTTCAAAAAGTCCTTTTGGCCCAATCTCAGAAGGGAAAGGTCCAGAAGTTTTTTGTCGTCCAGGTGGAGTTGTCGAAGTAGAAAACGTTCTTCGGAACCAAGGTTGGCGTATAGCCAAAACGCGCCCAGACTGGCTGTTCTTTAACAATCGACAGATTGCCGTTTGCTTGAACACGCAGGAACGCACCCGGATGCCCAGCGGTGCCGCTATTCCAAAGCGGGGTGTTATTCGGTCCGTAGATAACGAGGTTGCCATCGGTTTGCATAACCGCTCGCTCAGCGCCCTTGTTCTGCGTCCAGCTTGCCCACAGTACGCCGAGCGGGCCGTTGGAAATCACCAGATTCCCGTCAGTTTGAAAGATGAAAGTAGTGCCACCCGCCACATACTTCTTATCTCGCTCAAGTGTGCCTGGCGGAATGATGATGGAGTCTTCGGCGCCAGGCGACTGAGGAATCGCTGGGTTACTGCTCCATACTGAGATGGAGTCTGTAATGACAATGTTGCCGTCATCTTGCACTCGGAGATAGGTGCGCTCTGCAGCAGAAGTCTCGTCACGATTCGGTGGGGTACTGTTGAAGGTCGACCAAGTGCGGACGTGCTCACGATCTTTCAGGACTGCGTAGTACAGAATGTAGAACGAGGTCGGGGTGTTCTCATAAACCTTGTTACCGTACTGGGTGTAAGGCTGATTTGCTTGAGCCGACCAGACGGCGGTCTGACCATCATAGAGAACCAGGTTCGAGTCGGCTTGGAGGATCAGCCGGAATCGCTTATTGGGCGAGTCCAGATACTGGTTCCAAGTCATTTCGCGTTTTGGTAGCAAGGTAGAAGTACCGTTCTGCGCGAACGGAATACGTGCTGGTATAGCCATATGAATACCTATTGAGTCGAATGATTTGGCGCGGAGGATTCCGCTTTCATGTCGCTCAAAGGCGATGGCTTGAAGCTCTTGGCTTTCAGTGATTGCCTAATGGAAACTAGTCCACGTTTTGGGTGCTGGGCGCGGGCAACACATCATAAGTAATAAAGACCAGAAGTTGGCCATTATTCTCATAAGCCCAGAGGCCGTTACCAGGAGGTAGATAGACTGGATTTTGGAGTTGCTCTGAACTTGACCACGCCATCAACAGCACCGGGACACCCGGACCACTCCAATAAGAAGGTTCAGTTGTACCGGTCGAAATAAACGAGAGACTACTGCCTACGATCTGAGTAGTACGCAGAATGATTCCATTAACGTTCGCAGACGGTGCAATAAGCTGTTGTTTCCGTGTGACGTTGGCAGAAATGAACTTTTGGCCAAGTGTTACTGGTTCCATGATTTTCACCTTTGAGTCGAGTAAGTGATTGCGGAGATTTCCGCACTCATGTCGCTCAAAGGCGATTGCTCGAAGCTCAGGGCCTTCACACGAGTCGAGAAGGTAAGCACCAGCAATGCGGTGGATTTCGCTTCTGATACACCCGAGGAGTGAAATTACTATCTCAGCAAAATACTGTACATGCAAACAGTATATTTCATACCACTGCCCGCCCCTACAAAAATCATTCTGCTGAAATCGGAGTAATAAAAAACCCGGCGCTTGGCCGGGTTCAGGGTTTCGTGTGCGTTTCGCGTTACTTGTGCACTATGGGAAAAGTACGCGCAAAACCCCGTCATGTCAATATAATTATGCCGCTTCTTGATCTTTTTCCGCGTGAATCACCTGCCATACCGGTTGTTGAGCCTGGATATCCACGTCCTTGATCACCTCTTTCAGGGATTCCCATAACTCCAGCCAGTCACGCGTCCAGTTCTTCGGATCGATGGTGACACCGAAGAACTCCTTCATCTCGGAGGTGACCCGGGCCGGCCCCCACTCTGCCGCACCATGAGCCTCCCCCTTGTAGGACTGCAGGGCCAGGGTCACCAAGTATTGAGCCTTCACGCGCTTCGCCGACGTCAGGTCTGGCAGCGCCGCCTTGGCGGTGATCAGCAGCACCGCATTCAGCAGGTGCTTCATGTTCATCGCCGGGTGGTACAGGTAATGCCCAAACTGCTGTACCTGGAACGGCAGCGTGTCGATGGCGCGCAGTACCTTGCCGATCGTGGCCAGGTGCGCAGCGCGGGCTGTGGACCGGCCAAGCGGCGTGCGGCGTGTCTCACTGATGCTGATCCGCTGCCCCGGAACCGAGAAGCGAGCGGCCTCCTCCCCTTTCTCGCTGCCCAGCGCCGGGAACTGCACCTCGCGCTTGCCAATACGGCCGCCAGTCTTCACCGGTGCCGACTCGGCCCGCTCAATTGCCACAGCGCTGATCGACGCGTTCGATTCGTGCTGTGCCTCTGTCCATACCTGCCTTGCGTTGATCAGCTTCATGCTGCGATCCCCTTCTTCAGTTCTTTGATCTTTTCGCGGTATTCGGCCTTGATGGCCTTGATCTCTTCGGTGGTGTACTTGCGTGCTGGATGCGGCCCCTCCAGCCAGGCCAGTTTCTCGGCGCCGATTCGTTGCAGGAGCGAAAGCCGGTAGTTCACCAAGTTGCCGGACAGGTGTGTATTGCACGGGGCACACTGCTTCCAGGCGTTCAAGGGTTCGAAGCGAATCTCTGGGTTCGCGCCGACAGTGCGGTAGTGGCCGGCGTGGTACTGGCCGTCGTGATGCCGTCCGCAGCTGATGCAGGGCAGATGGGCATCGCGCAGGCGTACCCATTCGTTGAACACGGCCTGGGCTTCTCGGAGGTGGTCCGCCCTACTCTTCAGCTTTTCCTTGCGGACCTTGATTTCCCGGCGCTCAACATCAGCCAGGGCTCTTCGGGCGCTTGCCTGTCCCTTCTCTGATTGGCCATGAGCGATGGCGCACTCGATCTCCCCGCACACAGCCTGGGAGGCGCGCACGGGGGTGAACATCACCCGACAGGCCGGGCAGCGCTTGCGACGCTTGCCGACGGACGTGAGCGGGGTTTTGCGCTGTAGCGGGGTACGCTTCATGCAGACCTCCAAATCTGGTCGCGCGTCCTCAGGCCATTTTTCTTAGCCTCGCGCTTCACCTTCCGCAGTTCGGCCTGAACCTGCTCGATGGTCATTTCACCCGCATGGATCTTGGCTACAAGAGATGCGCGCAGTGCTGAGCTGTCGGCAACAATCCCCTGCTCTTCTGCAATCTGGAGGGCAACCCTTTTATCGGTGCGCCGGTCGTACCACTCTCTACGTCTCATGCAAAGCTCCCAATCTGATCTGCCGCTGCCAGGGCGGCGCCTTCGGTTTCAAAGTGCGCGGACAGCACCAGGCGCCAGCAGGCGTTGAAGACGTCGCGGTACAAGGGCTCGAACTGGGTATCGTCCATGTTGGCCCAACTGATGGACTTGGCCTCTTTGCGAACGCCGTCGGGTGTACGCACCAGGTGGAAGTGGCCGGCCTCGATGGTCACCCACTCACGAAAGGCTTCGCGGGACTTGTCGACAGCGGGGAAGCGTTCGGCGCGAGCCTGCTCAAGCCCGGCAATGTAGGCATCAACCGCATTCGACAACTGCCCAGGCTTGCCACTCTGCGCTTCGAAGAACTTGGCCAGACCGCGAATGCCACGCATCTCCTGACGCGGGATCAGGCCCCCGACCGGCTCCCAGTACTCCCAGGCCAGATCCAGCATCGCGAAGAACTTGCCGTGGAACCGGGCGTTCCTCATCTTGGTGAACTTGCCGTGGATGACCTGCCCAGCCTTCCAGCACTGGATGGTTTCACGGTCTGCCTCGGTGGCCGGTACCAGGCCCTGGGCGGTGCGGATAAGGGCGAGCTCAGCCATGACTGACCTCCTTGAAAGAGAAATTGCAGGAAATTAATATCCGCAGTACCAGCCTCCACCGCTCGTAAGCCTTGCGGAAGTCTGTACGCAGCAGGAGGCTGGAGTTCATACCATCCCTCCCCTTCCTCATGGCTGCATCGTGAATTGCGCCGTCAGTCATTGCGAGATCCCCTTAAGCAGATCCTGCAACTGCTTCAGCTTGCCCACGGCCTCGGCATTGGCCTCGCGCTCAGCCTCAACGGACAACGCCACCTCTTCGATTCGAGTCGACAAAGCCTTCATGCGCTTACCGAACTCATCAGCCAGAACGACAACCTCACCGGAAAGGCCGGCCAAGACATCCAGGGCGCCGGTCTCAGGCTTCTTGATGGAGACTACGGTTTGAGCTGCTTGCTTCGGCATGGCTTGTTCTTTCCTTGGCTTTGGGGTGGTGGCGGCACGCTGGAAGTGCCCGTTGACCGGCTCGCGGATAAGGCCCTGCTCTTTCAGTTCGCTAAGGCAGGCGCGAACCGTCGGAAACTGGGCGCTGCTGGCTCTCGAGGCTTGCAGAGCTCGATGGATTTCAAGCGCCGCCCAGTGCGACTGGATCGGGACAACCTGAAACACCTTGCGCGCCAAGGCAGTCTGGCCGGCGAGCATTTGTAGTTGCCTGGCTTCATTCATTGAGTCGACCTCGCTACTTCCAACTGTTCGGACTGCTGAATCAGCAGCGCTCGGCGATCTGCCAACTCGTTGGCCGCCTGAATTCGTTGCTCTGCTTTTTTCTCGGCAGAAGCTCTGCGCATGGCCAGCATCGACTCCTTCACCGCGGCGAGCTTCTCGCGCAGCTTTGGCGAAGGCCGCGCGACCTCACCGGTGAGCAGTCCAGCAACGGCCCGGCCGTCTTCGGTAACCGGTGCGACACTCAGGTCAGCCAGGTAAAGCTGCCCGCGTTCATGCGGGATGCGCTGCATCTGCACAGCCTTGGTGATCGCCTGAGTGCGGCGATTCGCGTCGAAACCGACAGACACATGCCAGTTCACCTGCTTGTTGTCCTCTCGGGCTTGGCCTACCAGGCGCTCGTAGGCGCTGATGAACGCCATGCGGGCCCCCACCTTGTCGCCGGCATCCAGGACCGGTTTTGCCGCAGCCAGAGCCAGCTGGATCTCGTCGGTCAGCACCACGGTTTCGAACTCGTCGTTCGTGGTCATGGCAATAGCCCAAGCTTCGTCCTTTCCCGGGCGCCCATCAGCCGACTGGGCATGCTTCAGGATCGATGCAACCGTGAGCCGGCCGCCCTCGATACGGCAACTGCGAAGCGCTGCGGTAAGCACCGACTCGGTGTATTCGCGCAGGTCGTCGACCATCAGCAGCGCTGCCGCCTGGGTGAGCTGCTGCCCCATCACCTCGGCAGTGGCAAACAGGGACAGGAGCAATTTTTCTTGCTGTACGTCATTCAGCATGGCGGGCGCCCCTCTTGGCTCGAAGCGCTTCAAGGGCCTGCTCGGCGGCACTGAAGTTGGTTTGGGTCTGCTCGATCTGTCGTGCCGTGGTCCCGTTCATCTGGCGATTGGTGGCCCACTGGGTGTGGTAGCTCTCGGCGTTGACCAGCAGCTCGTTGAGGCTGTGACACTTGCGCACGACTCCGGCATCGCTGTTCTTCAGGAAGTGAGCCGCGACGTGGTGGGCGACATCGGCGCCGAGGCGGTCGACCAGTTGGCCGAGCTGGCCACCGACCTTGGCATTCCACACCGGCCAAGTGCTGTAGCGTTTGCGGTAAGCCATGGCGTAGTTCGCCCAGGCCTTGAAGGTTTTGCAGGTCTGGTCTTTCGGGCCCGGCATGTCGGCGGGAATTTCGACTCGGGGCACTTCGATGCGGTCAAGTACCACCAACCCGCCGGATGCAGCCGGCTCGCCAGAGCTGGGCGGCAAAGTATCTGCCGTAATCTCTGGGGTAATCTCTGCTGTAGTCTCTGTAATAGCCTGCGGCTTTCTAGCACGCTTGCTTGCGGGCTTGCTGCATCCTTGTTTGCAGGATTCCTGCAAACTGGATTGCGGGTTTTCCGCAGACAAGTTTGCGCGAATGGCTTCGATGTTGACCCGGTAAAACAGACGGCACGGGACGCCCTTTTTCATCTCCTGCAGCGCCCCGACCTTGACCAACTTCTTGCGCGCACTCTCCTGCTCCGAACGCGTCATGCCCGTCTCGGCCTCCCACTCCTCCATGGTCTTGTAGAACCAGCCGTCCTGGTCATCGGTACGATTTGACCAATAGATGGCTTGGGACAGCATCAGGGCCCCTGTGATGCCCACACCCAGAGTCACGAACGCGCGCTGGAATGCGATAGGACGATCAAGCAGTTCTTGGAAGGTCATGGCATCACCTTCGACCCGAATTGACGGCCACCAAGCTTCAAGCAGCACCTCGAAGAGCCTTGTCGTGAGTAAACAGGCCGTCCCAGGTCTTTTTCATAGGCAGCTCGCCGGCCAGATACAGGTCGTACAGGCGCACCGCGCCCTTCTTGAGCAAGACTGGCGTGAAGGAAATGAAGGCTTCTTTGCCGTGGGGAGTGACTTCGTGCTGATGCTCGGTCATGTACTTGTCGCGGGCGTAGGAAGCCACACGAAGGCGCAGGCCAGACTTGCTCTCGTTGTAGAGCCAGTTACGGCTCTCCAGGTATTTGCCCACCTGCATAACGTTGACCCCATTGAGGCCCTTGCAGAATTGGGTGTGGGTCATGCCTTCCTTGAACAGATTTTCCAGGGAGTGGATCTTGGTGGCCTGGGCCTCGACCTGGATGGTCAGCTGAAGTCGGGCCTGCTCTGCCTCAAAGGCCATCTGAATCAGATCCATGCGAGAAAGCTCGCGTGGCTGGGAAGTGGTGGCTTCAAGCTCGCGCCAGCGGCGAACAACAGCTAGACGCATCTTGGCGCTGTAGCCGGTCAGTAGCGTGTCGGTCATCTCTCGGTTGAGGTTGAAGCACGGCAGGAAGCGCCCGGTGCTGTCCTTGTACTGGGCTGAAAAATCAGCCGAGTCGATTTCAAGCTCAGCGAGCATCGAGCGGATATCAGCCAACACGTTCTTGTGCAGCTTTCCGGTCAGTTCGGCGATCTCGACAGACGACATAGTCCGCGCCACGTTTTGCGAATTCTGAAAACGTGGCGCGATATTGGTAGGGGTATTGCTGGAATGGGGTTGGCTCTGCATAATCGGCCTCATCAAGTGGTAATGAATCAGCCGGGGCGCAATCCCGGCTTTTTTGTGCCTGGGATTTAGGCAAGCTTCAAATTCGGTCGGTGTTTTGCGATCAGAGCTTCAGCCTTTCGGCCAAGCTCCCCTGCCCGCGCTTCAACCTGACGGCATTGCTCGGCGAACGCTGGCAGATGCGGCAGGTCCTCCTCGCACATCACCTGGTCGTCAAACACTTCGCTGCCGGTATTGATCACATCGCCCAGCGCACGAATCAGCGCACCGAAGCTTTTGTTGGCGCAATAATCGCTCTGCATCTGGCGGGCGCCGGTCAGGCCATGGCGACCGGCCAGTTCGTTGATACAGTGGTCGCGATACTCGGGCTCCAAAGCATTGACCCAAGACTCTTCCAGCCACGAAGGCATTTCCTGTTCGCCGGACAGCCAGCGCTGCACACGCTTCAGCCAGCGGCCGGTCGCTTTCACGAATTCGCTCACATCGTTAAGGCGAGCCAACTCATTGAAGTCAGGAACTTTCGATTCCTTGATCTTCTCCGTCGGAACTCGCAGATAGATCTCTCGGGCCAGTGATTGCGCGAAATCGTCCTGGCTCAGGCTGGTTCGGGCAATCTGGTTTGCCGCGTGCGCCACCAGCACTTGGTCACGGGTTTGCGCGGTGTGTCTTGGACTGGACGTTTCCATGGGGACTGCTCTCTTCTAATCTGGTTTCAGCGGATTGGCGTGACGGGTCGAGCTTACGAAGCGTTCTTCCACTGGATATCCGGAAGGCACTCTTGCCGAGTCACCTTTCCGCCTGTTGCGTGTTCAATTTCAATGGCTCGCTCGGCAGTGATGGAGCGGTCACCAGAGATCAAACGAGAGAGGTAGCTCGCCGGAATGCCGAGGCTGATGGCGAGGCGTTTTCTTCCGCCGCGCGGAAGCTGCTTTGCGTACGTGGGGAAGTCCATATGGATTTACCTTCTGGTTCATTCATGCGCGAATTTACCATAAATGTTTACCAAGTAAAGGTAATTTCCCCAAAGGGAAATAAAGGTTCTAATAGGGAGATGGAAATCAAAGACATACGCAGAGCCAGAGTTCGCCAGGTCATTGACCGCGACTTTGGTGGTAAGGACGCTGATTTCGCCGCCAAGGTGGACAAGCAACCTTCATATATCTCCCGGCTTTTCACCGAGAAAGCTGAGCATCTCCGAAACATCGGGGAGAAGATGGCGCGCGACTTCGAGTTGAAATGCGGGCTTACGCCCGGGTCGCTCGACCTCCCATTGAGCGAGGGCGAGCTATCAGCAGCATCAGTGTCTGGTGCTGCAAAACCCAGGCTTCAAGTCGAAATCCCACTGCCATCCATCGAGACTTGGGACGACACAACCCCGCTCCCTGACGATGAGGTCTACGTCCCCTTCCTGCGTGAAGTGGAGTTGGCAGCCGGCTCTGGCCGGTTTGTGATCGAGGAAAGCGACAGCGCCAAGCTGCGCTTCTTCAAGAGCGACCTGCGTCGCAACAACGTGCAGTTCAACAATGCCAAGTGCGTGATCGTCCGCGGCAACAGCATGTTCCCAGTGTTGCGCGATGGCGCTACGGTCGGCGTGAACACAGGAAAGAACTCGCTTGGTGACATCGTTGATGGCGACCTCTACGCGATCAACCACAACGGCCAGTTGCGTGTGAAACAGGTCTATCGCCTGCCCACCGGCCTGCGCCTGCGAAGCTTCAACCGCGACGAACATCCAGATGAGGACTACACGTTCCAGGAGATCCAAGAGGAGCAGATAGCGATCCTGGGTCATGTGTTCTGGTGGGGTATGTTCGCTCGATAACAAACAGGAGCACCCATGCCCCTAACCAAACCCAACCAAGAGCTCCACGAAGACCTAGATGGTCATGCCGCCACTCTGGACTGGACCGCGTTGGAGGTGCTTGATGTCGCCAAGCGCTTAAATGAGGCAGGCCTGTCCGATTATGCGAGAGAGCTTATGGAGATCAGTAGGTCCCTCAGAGGGCAGCATGAAGTCATTCTAGGCATCGCAGACGATGTTCAGGATGGATTGATCGCCAGGAGCGGTCTATGAGTCTGACTAAGCCCAACCAACAACTGCGCCGCGACCTCCAAGGCCTGGCCAGCGATCTCAAATGGTCGGCAGTCGAGCTGATGCGGATAGCCGTGCGCCTGAGCGAAGCGGGAAACGAAGCAGGCGCCCAGGCAGTGTTCAGGATCTGCCTGGTGATGCAGGCCGGTGAGGATCGGTTGGTGGGGTATGGGGATGAGGTGAAGGCGGGAAGGATTGAGCGGCGGTCATGACTCGGCAGGCAAGGGGGCCACTGCATAGGCTGTCGAAGTGCTTAGGAATATTTTTTGGAATAATTTGACTGGTTTTTTGTAGTTGCTCTATGATTCTCTCAATCCCTAGAGAGAACCCCTGCATGAGCACCCAGCTATCCGACTCTGAAATCAGCAATCTCATCAAACCCTACGAACAGGCAATCGCAGACGCGGTACTCAAAGGCTGGAAGCAATGGCTTGAGGTGCCAAATCGAGCTCAGTTCTACAATAGAACTCGGGCGAACGTCGTTTGGGATTATACGGTTGGCGCTCTAGAGGAGGCGCTTGACCCGCTCCCAGGAGTCCACGTCAACCGGGCTGGGAACACCTGTATTTTTATGATTGGCCAGCAGTTGGCCTTTCGCTTTAAAAAAGGCGACGAAAAGGGGTTTAGCAGCAATTACCCTACGCCTATGGCTCTTGCCTTTCACGATCCAGAGCAGCAGGTTTTGGGCATTCCAGAAGCGGTGAAGACCGAAATTATTTACATCCTCAATAAGCTTGAAACCGAGATTTTTCAAGTTCGCTTGGTTCGCAGGGATGGGGATTCGGTAGCTTGGTCTCACCCAATTTATGAGCGACATGTCGCCCCTGTTCAAGCTATTCCGACCAGCTTGCCCGAGGCGCCATCGAAGGACTCTCAAGTCGCCCAGCCTGCGAAAAGACGCCGAGCAACAATCAAGAAAGAACTGGCTCCAGCTACACCTACTGAAATTAAACCACTTCGGCCATCGTCATGAGCAACACATTTAACCCTGAGATGCTTCAGCTGGCCAGACAGTTTCGCGGCTTCAGCCAAAGCGCTCTATCTAAATCCATGAACGTTACACAAGGCTATCTATCAAAGATTGAAAATGGACTAATGGAGCCTGCCGAGGAAATGATTGAGGCTTTCTGCAAGAGCCTATCATTTCCTAGGGAGTATTTCTTTAACCAAGAACGGGTTTATGGGCTGCCGGTTAGCGTTCATGCTTATCGTAAGAAGGCTACCGTACCGCAGAAGACGCTTGACGCCATCCAGGCAGAAATGAATCTGCGCATCATGCATTACCGAAAACTTCTTAGATCCGTAGATCTCGCAAAAGATTATGAGCTCCCTTTTCTAGATATCGACCAGTACAATGGTGATGCCGAAGAGATTGCATTCCTTGTAAGAAGATCATGGATGATCCCTGACGGACCAATCAAAAATCTCGCTGATTTCGTGGAACGCGCTGGCGTTTTGATATTTATTTGCGATTTTCCTGCAGGGAAAATTGATGGCGTAACTCTTGCCACTCGAGGCATGCCGCCTTGTATTTTTCTGAACAAAAATCAATCCGCAGACCGGATGAGATTTTCACTTGCTCATGAGCTCGGCCATTTAGTAATGCATCGGCAACCCAGCCCAACAATGGAGGACGAGGCGAACAAATTCGCAGCCGCATTGCTGATGCCAGCAAAAGATATTTTTTACCAGCTGAGGAATATCAGCATCCAGTCGCTGGCCGCCCTTAAGCCTGTATGGAAGGTATCTATGGGCGCCTTGCTCTATAGGGCGGGCACGATTGGCGCAATCACGAAGCCCCAGAGTGATTACATGTGGAGGCAAATCGGCAGCCTCGGCTACCGACTGAGAGAGCCAGCCGAACTTGATTTTCCGCACGAGAAGGCTCTTTTGACTTCAGAAATTCTTGAGTTGCACACGGAAGAATTAGGGTATTCGCTTGAAGATCTAATGAGCATCCTGGGATTAGGCCCTGAAGACTTTAGTAGCCTGTATAACTACAAGCAAAAACCACGCCTTAGCATCGTGAAATAATTTACTGCGGCCGGATTGACGGCGGGCTCATGTGCCCGCCCTGTCTGCCTCGGCGGGCTTTTTCATGCCTGTACACCTGAACCTCAAAACCGTGCCCAGCGCCGGGCTTCTTGTATCTGCACCATTGCAGATCTACGCCTAAGCTTAGCCTGGGCGTCTAGCTATCTCTCTGGCGCCTAGGCCGCCATGATCACTCCTCCACCTGGTCGGCGGCCTTCTTGTATCTGCCCTTCCCGCCCCCCATAAATCGACCCGCTGCTAGGTCTGCAAGCCCCAGTCGATGGAGGCTGTGCGCCATGGATGGTAAAGTTCCAAATCTAGTTAAGGAGTAGTCCAATGAAAGGAATTGGGACGCTTGCCCTGGTGGTGGGCATTTGCTGGGCTGTGTTCGCACTGAGCATGGACGTGTCTGTCGCTACTGGATCTGGCGGCAGAGTGAACAATCTTGGGCTTATGGCTGACCGTCAGTTGCACACCATCGTCGGCGGGATGATCGCCCTCGCCGGCCTGCTTATGGTGTTGCTCGGTGGAAAATCCACTACGCAACACGCAGCAGCGGAAATAGATACGCGCCCTTGCCCGCTCTGCGCAGAGACTATCAAGAGAGCCGCAATCAAATGCAAGCATTGTGGCTGTGATGTGTCTCTTGCCCCATCCTCACAAGCACCTCTGACATCGGGATGGATTGTGCGTGTGGAGTGCGAACCGTGGGCGCACGCGGAGACCACGAAGTCAATAAAACGACTTGGACTCCCCACCACGAAAGGCTCTGCAAAATTCGTTGCCGTCGGCCTATTTGGATCAGAAGCCGAGGCGGAAGGCGCACGCGACAATATTCGCTTGGTGAGTGATCTGCCTGGGGAGATTTATATCGTAGCCCCAGATTCATAGCCCCATTCCAAACGCAAGCCCGCCACGCGCGGGCTTTTCATATCTGCCCTCCCCTGCGCCCTACCCCTAGCCCTTCAATTGCTTGGGTAAACTTCACTCCCATAATCGACATTCGGTCGCTCGATGGTGGCTGCACGCCATGAAATGTTAGGATTGGATTGCCCTGCCGGGCCCAGATCGGCAGCAGTCGGAATGGAATCTAGTAACGAGCAAAGCAATGAAAAAAACCATCACTGCAGTATTTCTGCTAGCCGCTCTGTCTGCCGTAGGTTGGTTCGCTTGGGACAGAGCCAAATCCTCTGAAGAGACAGGAAAAGCACTGGCTCAAATAAAAATGACGTCGGCCCTGATCTCGCAACAGGTCGATCTGGAGAAAACCGGCTCTGGTATTACGTTCGGCGAGTACTTCAACAAATCGTCAGAAGCTGTTGATCGCATCGACAAAGGAATACTTGAGCTGAGAACAAGTGAATGGGCAAGAAGACCTGATGCGAAGAACGCGGCTATTCAGTTTATGACCGCTACCAGCGATCTGATTCGGCTCTCCTCGATGAAAATGCGGACTCAAATGCAGCTGAGCTCTGCCGAGGAGCGAACCGAAGAAGCTAAGCGGGAGCGCGAAAATTCAGATAACGAATACACGATTAAATGGGCATTAGAGCGAGAACGAAAATCAAGAGAAGAGCAAATAGAGCTGCTCCAGAAAAT
>NZ_JBJJLO010000055.1:0-38965 GCF_046230915.1 Pseudomonas sp. KCJK8993 | reverse complement strand
GGTCAAGCCTGAGCCGCCCAAGGAAAAACCTTCCGACGAAAAACCCAGCGACGCTCCCGTGACACCGGCTCCGTCCAGCAACCCGGCACCGGCGGCACCAGGCCCATCGCCAGCCCAGGCGGCCGCCAAGGCCAACTGGCAGGGCGAGTTGCAGGCTCACCTGGCCAAGTACAAGCGCTACCCGAGCGAAGCCCAGCGACGCGGCAAGGAAGGCACCAACTCCCTGCGTTTCGTGGTGGATGCCGAAGGCAAGGTGCTGTCCTACGAGCTGGTCAACCGCTCCGGCAACGCCGACCTGGACCGGGCTACCCTGGAAATGATCCGCCGGGCCCAACCACTGCCCAAGCCACCCGCCGACATGCTCAACAACGGCAGCGTGGAGATCACCGCCTCGTACAACTACGAGATCGATCGCAGCCGCGGCCGCCGCTGATCCAAGGCAAGGGCACCCTGGGGTGCCCTTCGCATGCACCCCGTCCGGCGCAGGCATTGGCGGGTGTCGCACTCCATCCCCAGTCTGATAACGTGCGTCTATCGATTGCAGCCGTTATGCTTGGCCGCAACCTTACGGACGCCCGCTATGACCCTTACAGAACTGCGCTACATCGTTACCCTTGCCCAGGAGCAGCATTTCGGCCATGCCGCCGAGCGTTGCCATGTCAGCCAGCCCACCCTCTCGGTCGGCGTGAAGAAGCTCGAGGACGAACTCGGTGTGCTGATCTTCGAGCGCAGCAAGAGCGCCGTGCGCCTGACACCGGTGGGAGAAACCATCGTCGCCCAGGCGCAGAAGGTCCTGGAGCAGGCCCAGGGCATCCGTGAACTGGCCCAGGCTGGCAAGAACCAGCTGACTGCCCCGCTCAAGGTCGGCGCCATCTATACCGTCGGCCCATACCTGTTCCCCCACCTGATTCCACAGCTGCACCGGGTCGCCCCGCAGATGCCGCTGTACATCGAGGAAAACTTCACCCACGTGCTGCGTGACAAGCTGCGCAACGGCGAGCTGGACGCGATCATCATCGCCCTGCCGTTCAGCGAAGCCGATGTGCTGACCCTGCCGCTGTACGACGAACCCTTCTATGTGCTGATGCCCAGCGACCACTCCTGGACCCGCAAGGAAACCATCGACGCCAGCCTGCTCAACGACAAGAGCCTGTTGCTGCTGGGTGAAGGCCACTGCTTCCGCGACCAGGTCCTGGAAGCCTGCCCGACCCTGACCAAGGGCAACGACGGCGCCAAGCACACCACCGTGGAATCCAGCTCGCTGGAAACCATCCGCCACATGGTCGCCTCGGGGCTGGGCGTCTCGATCCTGCCGCTGTCGGCGGTGGACAGCCACCACTATGCCCCGGGGGTCATCGAGGTCCGTCCACTGACCCCGCCGGCACCATTTCGCACCGTGGCCATCGCCTGGCGCGCGAGCTTCCCGCGGCCCAAGGCCATCGAGATCCTCGCCGACTCGATCCGCCTGTGCTCCGTGGCCAAGCCGCCCGTCGCCAGTTAAGCCGTCACCATGACCGAGTTGTCGAAGGTGCCAGTGACGGCGCTCAAGGGCGTCGGCGAGGCCATGGCCGAGAAGCTGGCCAAGGTCGGCCTGGAGAACCTCCAGGACGTGCTGTTCCACCTGCCCTTGCGCTATCAGGACCGTACCCGCGTGGTTCCCATCGGCGCCTTGCGCCCGGGCCAGGATGCGGTGATCGAAGGCACCGTCAGCGGCGCCGACGTGGTCATGGGCAAGCGCCGCAGCCTGCTGGTGCGCCTGCAGGATGGCACGGGCGGCCTGAGCCTGCGCTTCTACCATTTCAGCAACGCCCAGAAGGAAGGCCTCAAGCGCGGCACCCGGGTACGCTGCTACGGCGAGGCCCGCCCGGGCGCTTCGGGGCTGGAGATCTACCACCCCGAATACCGCGCCATCAGCGGCGACGAACCGCCACCGGTGGACCAGACCCTGACCCCCATCTACCCGCTCACCGAAGGCCTGACCCAACAGCGCCTGCGCCTGCTCTGCCAGCAGAGCCTGGCCATGCTCGGCCCCCGCAGCCTGCCCGACTGGCTGCCCGAGGAGCTGGCCCGGGACTATCAGTTGGCGCCCCTGGACGACGCGATCCGCTACCTGCACCACCCACCGGCCGACGCCGATGTCGACGAACTGGCCCTGGGTCATCACTGGGCCCAGCACCGCCTGGCCTTCGAAGAGCTGCTGACCCACCAGCTGTCCCAGCAGCGCCTGCGCGACAGCCTGCGCTCCCAGCGCGCACCGGTACTGCCCGTGGCCAAGAAGCTGCCGGCCCGCTACCTGAAGAACCTGGGCTTTGCTCCCACCGGCGCCCAGCAGCGAGTGGGCAATGAGATCGCCTACGACCTGAGCCGGCCCGAGCCCATGCTACGGCTGATCCAGGGCGATGTCGGCGCCGGCAAGACCGTGGTCGCCGCCCTGGCTGCCCTGCAAGCGCTGGAGGCCGGCTATCAGGTAGCGCTGATGGCGCCCACCGAGATCCTCGCCGAACAGCACTTCATCACCTTCAGGCGCTGGCTGGAGCCGCTGGGCCTGGAAGTCGCCTGGCTGGCCGGCAAGCTCAAGGGCAAGAGCCGCAGCGCCGCCCTGGAACAGATCGCCGCCGGCGCGCCCATGGTGGTGGGCACCCACGCGCTGTTCCAGGACGAAGTGCAATTCAAGAACCTGGCCCTGGTGATCATCGACGAGCAGCACCGCTTCGGCGTCCAGCAGCGCCTGGCCCTGCGCCAGAAAGGCGCGGGCGGCCGGCTCTGCCCGCACCAGTTGATCATGACCGCCACGCCCATTCCCCGGACGCTGGCCATGAGCGCCTATGCCGACCTGGACACCTCGATCCTCGACGAACTGCCGCCCGGGCGTACTCCGGTGAACACCGTGCTGGTGACCGACAGCCGGCGCATCGAGGTGATCGAGCGGGTCCGCGCCGCCTGCGCCGAAGGACGCCAGGCCTATTGGGTCTGCACCCTGATCGAGGAATCCGAGGAGCTCACCTGCCAGGCCGCCGAGACCACCTTTGAGGATCTCTCCAGCGCCCTCGGCGAGTTGCGGGTGGGGCTGATCCACGGCCGCATGAAGGCGCCGGAAAAAGCCGCGGTCATGGCCGAGTTCAAGGCCGGCAACCTGCAACTGCTGGTGGCCACCACGGTGATCGAGGTCGGTGTCGACGTGCCCAATGCCAGCCTGATGATCATCGAGAACCCGGAACGCCTGGGCCTGGCGCAACTGCACCAGTTGCGCGGCCGGGTCGGCCGTGGCAGCGCCGCCAGCCACTGCGTGCTGCTCTACCATCCGCCGCTTTCACAAATCGGTCGTCAACGCCTGGGCATCATGCGCGAAACCAACGACGGCTTCGTCATCGCCGAAAAGGATCTGGAATTGCGCGGCCCGGGGGAAATGCTCGGCACCCGCCAGACCGGCCTCTTGCAGTTCAAAGTCGCCGACCTGATGCGCGACGCCGACTTGCTGCCCGCGGTACGCGATGCCGCCCAGGCCCTGCTGGAGCGCTGGCCGGCCCACGTCAGCCCGCTGCTGGAGCGCTGGTTGCGCCACGGCCAGCAATACGGTCAAGTGTGAACCAAGCCTCAGTTAGTGAACCATTGGAATGACCAAGCTGGTTATACTGGTCACATTGTAGAAAAACGGATACCACGCCATGACAGAAGTTGCCCTCGCCACTGCTACCCCGCACGCGCCATCTGTCATCCGGTTGCTGCTCGACAAACTGGCCATCGGTTATAACGAAGTCATCGACCGCCCCGAACTACCCGCCACGCGCAAAGTCCAGGCGGTGTTGCTCGATGACGCCGTCGGCGCCCTGATGGTGCTGTTCCCGCAAAGCCAGTTGCTGGACCTGAACCGCCTTGCCGAGCTTACCGGCCGGCGCCTGCACTCGGTTTCCACCGAACGCCTGGAGCGCATGCTCGGCAAGCACAGCCTGAGCCTGCTGCCAGGCCTGCCGGCCCTGACCAGCTCGCCCTGCCTGTACGAAGAAAGCCTGCTGCACGAGCCCAGCCTGCTGATCCACTCGGGCGAGCCGGGCGTGCTGCTGGAAATCAGCCGCGAAGACTTCAAGGGCATGCTCAGCAAGGCCAGCGCCGGCAAGTTCGGCGAACCTCTGAGCAGCATCCGCCCCAACCTCGACCGCCCGGACGACGACCGCGAGGAGATCTCCCAGGCGATGCAGGCCTTTACCGCCCGGCGCATCCAGCAGCGCCTGGAGGCCACCATCGAGATCCCGCCCCTGGCGGAAACCGCGCAGAAGATCATCAAGCTGCGGGTCGACCCCAACGCCACCATCGACGACATCACCGGGGTGGTGGAAACCGACCCGGCGCTGGCCGCGCAGGTCGTGAGCTGGGCGGCCTCGCCCTACTACGCCTCGCCAGGCAAGATCCGCTCGGTGGAGGACGCCATCGTCCGGGTGCTGGGCTTCGACCTGGTGATCAACCTCGCCCTGGGCCTGGCCCTGGGCAAGACCTTGAGCCTGCCCAAGGACCAGCCGCAGCACGCCACGCCGTACTGGCAGCAATCGATCTACACCGCCGCGGTGATCGAGGGCCTGACCCGCGCCATGCCCCGCGCCCAGCGGCCCGAAGCCGGCCTGACCTACCTCGCCGGCCTGCTGCACAACTTCGGTTACCTGCTGCTGGCCCATGTGTTCCCGCCGCACTTCTCGCTGATCTGCCGGCACCTGGAGGTCAACCCGCACCTATGCCACAGCTACATCGAGCAGCACCTGCTGGGCATCAGCCGCGAGCAGATCGGCTCCTGGCTGATGCGCTACTGGGATATGCCGGACGAGTTGTGCAGCGCCCTGCGCTTCCAGCACGACCCGAGCTACGACGGCGCCTATGCCGAGTACCCGAACCTGGTCTGCCTGGCGGTGCGCCTGCTGCGTAGCCGGGGCATCGGCTCCGGTCCCCGCGAAGAGATTCCCGACGCCCTGTTCGAGCGCCTGGGGCTCAGTCGCGACAAGGCCGAGGATGTGGTGAGCAAGGTGCTTGAAGCCGAGGTATTGCTGCGCGAGCTGGCCTCGCAATTCAGCCAGGCCTGAGTCTTTCCGCAGGCCCTTGCGGCCTGCGGAATCCCTTCCGGATCATCTCCTGCGACCGGTCGCGGCCCTGCCGACGACTGGCGCGTCGAACGCCTCAAGCCTTGGGCTTGGACTTCTTGGGCTTGAGGTACTTGGTCAGCCCCTGGAACCAGATCACCAGGGCCGGATTGCCCTTGATCTGGATCGACTTGTCCTGGATCCCGGTCATGAACGCCAGTTGCTTGTTCTTCGCCTGCATGGTGGCAAAGCCGTAGGCGGCGTCCTTGAAGGCGATGGCGAAGGCCGGCTCGGGATAGAACCCCGAACGACTGGTGACACGCTGGTCCTTGACGAAGAAATGCCGAGCAACCTTGCCATCGAGCGTCTGCAGCTGGAACACCAGCTCCTTGTCGCCCAACTGTTGCTGGAAAGCGGGATTGTCGCGACTGGCTTTGCCCATCAACAGGCCAAGCACCCAGAGGAGAAAACGAAATTTCATGCGCGGCGCCTCAGTGGAATTATTGGATGGCCGGCGCAGTGTAACCTGTAACTCGCCGAGCGCCAGTCGATCTGCTCGATTGCTCGAAGATCGCCTGGCGTTCAGCGCTTATAGCGACATCTTGTCAGACAATTACTGACTCAGACGTTCGGGCAAGGCACCGGTGCCCAGTCGCCCAGGTCCGGGTTCTTGCACATGCTGTTGACCTGGGTCTGGCCGCTGGTGGCCACCTGGTTGCTCTCGGCCTGCTTGGTCTTGGCCTGCTGCATCGACTTCTCGGTGCTCACCGCTTCCTTCGGCACCACCGGCAGTTTCTGCTTGACCGGTGGGTTCTTGCCTTTGCCCTTGCCTTTGCCGGTGGTAGCCACAGGAGTGGTGTCGGCGGCAGCCACCTTGACCACGTCGGTGCGCTGCACGCCCACCTGCTGCAGGTCTTGCTCATAGGCCTGGTTGTACTTGCTCAGGTCCTCGCTGGCCCGACCGTTCACCGCGGCGATCAGGTCGTTGGACTCCTTCAGCCCGCTGACGATTTCCGCCAGGCGCTTGCGGCCTTCCACGTCGTTGATGCTGTTGGCCTTGCGAGCGCTGATCAGGCTGTCGAAAGCGCGCTGGTAGCACGTCTGCGAAGCACGGGCATAAGCGGTGCTGCGGTCGATGTCGGCCACGCTCTTGTTGACGTCGGCGGCGTAGGAAGCGATGCGCTGGTTGTCATCGGCGATCTGCTTCTGGCGCTCGGTGTAGTACCCGGCGGCACCACCGGCCAGGGCACCGCCAGCGGCGCCGATGGCCGCGTTACGACCGCGATGCTCGCCACTACCGGTCAAGGCACCGAGCAAGGCACCACCGGCAGCGCCCAGGGCGGCACCGGTGACCACCGACTTGGTCATGTCCGAGTCAGTGGCGCGCAAGTGCTGCACCGGCTCATAGCAGCTCGGGTAGTACTCGACCTTGGTGGTGGAGGCCACCTTGGACACCGGAGAGGTCGCGCAACCGGTCAATACGGTGCTGAACCCGGCGGCAACCAACAGCAGGTGACGCTTGGACGTTGAAGCAAATGGGTTGCGGGAAAAAAGCATGTTCGTGATCTCGATTAAGTTTGACCCACTCGGCACGACACCAGGTCGTCCGAGATCCTCCAGGCTCGACAGACAGCGGCCGGTCACGACTTCTGACCGGTCGATGCGAGCAGTTCCTTCAAAATCGTCGCCGGGTCGGCCCGCCGTTTCTGGCGGTAGTCCCCGACATGGCGAACGAATAGCGTAGCGCGCGTCACCAGGCTCTTGCCGAGCACCGGCTTGCGATCGAGCTCTTCCTTGATCCGTTGAAATTGCGCCTGGATCACCGCGTCGGTGTAACGGGTGCCCGTGGCCAGGTTGTCGATGTAGATCGCCACCGCCCCGTCCAGAGCGCTGCGGCCATTGTCGATGGCTTCGGCGAACAGCTTGGCGCTGGGTTCATCCTTGGCATCGAGGGCCTGCTGCTGGCTCTTCTTCAGGTTGGTCAGACGAATGTTGTAGTTGTTGATCGTCTCGGCCACCAGTGCCGAGGACTGAATCAGGTTGCCCGCCGCTTCCTCGCGTTGCTGGGCGATCAGCGAAACGTTGCGCTTGAGCTCCTCGTTGACCAGCCCCAACTCCGCCTGCAACCGTGGATCGACGCTGGCGGCGATAATGCTGTCCAGGCGCTTGGTCGGGTCCTGGGCGTCATCGATGGCATCGGTCAGGGACGCCAGGCGCCCTTCCTTCTGCCACTGGGCGAACAGTTCCTTGTAGCGCGAGCGCGGCGCCGACAAGGCACCGATGGCCACCCGGAATCCCGTGGTCTCGTTGCTTTGCTCGGTGCCATCGGCGGCGAACAGCGGGTATTCGCGGCGCATGCCGGTGAACAGCGTGCCCTCGCCTTCCAGGTAGTTGCCACCCTTGACCACGAAACCACCATAGGTGCCCTGGCGCCGGCCGGCGTGCACCAGCTGGAAGGACTCCTGGACCATCTCCGCGGCGTTGCCGATCACGTCGAACAGGCCGATGGGGTTGGGCAGCTTGGTGCCGATCGGCATCAGTCGCGCCGCCTGGCCCGTACCGCCAGCCACCTGGTTGAACACCGCCCAGTCGGCCAGCGGGCCATCGCTCTCGCTGCCCTCCACGCGCCGTGGGAACAGCCGGCCCTCGAGCTCCTGGCGGCTCACCGCCTGGCCACCACGGGCCGCGTATTCCCACTCCACTTCCGTGGGCAGGCGCACGAAGCCCAGGCCACCGTCCTCGGCGGAACCGCCACGCCCGCTGACCGGCAGCAGGTCGCGGTGATTCTTCATCAGCCAGGCGCTGTAGACCGCGGCGAAACGCTCGGCCTCGAAACGCGACAGCTTGACCTTGGGCAACCGCCCCTGCATGCCATCCGGCGCCTCGCAGGCCGGCGCCGGTTCGCCGCTGGCCAGGGACTGGGCCTGGGCCATGACCTGGGCGTACTGGCGGGCCGTGACTTCATACTTGCCAATGAAATACATCATCGGCTTGAGCGGCACCCCGGTACCGGCCTTGGGCAGCAACGGGCCGATGGTCTTGGCCCAGGGGCCCGGCAAGTCCTTGAGGGTGAACTGGCCGTTGATGTAGTCCCGCCGGTAGCCGGAAATGAACGACTGCTGGTAGCCGCTCTCGCCCTCGGCGAAGGGGTAGCCGAGGTTGATCTCGCGGTCGTCCAGGGTGCCCTGGGCCAGCACGTAGACGTAGCGGAACACCATCTCGCCATCGCATGGCAGCGGCAGGCTGACATCGCCGGCCAGGGGCTTGGGGTTATCCATCTTATTGACGGGCTCTTCGGCCCACACGGCCCCCGCCAGGGTCATGGCCAGCACGGTGCTGATCAACTTATACATCGCGAATTCCTTCACAAGCTTCAATGCGCGACACCCGCCAACCGCCCAGCGCAGCGGCCAGGCTACTGACGCCCAGCGTCGCCAACAGGGCCAGGCCGAGGTGACCCGGCAGCAGATGGCTGGCGTATTCGCCCGGCACCTGCATGAACAAATGATTCAGCCCGGCCTGGGCCAGGGCATACAACACGCCGCTCAGCACGGCGGCGAAACCGGCGCTGTACAGGGCCTGGGCCACCACGAACAACAGCAGCGCCCCGGTGGAAAAACCCAGCAGGCGCAGCACCGACAGCTCCCGGCGCTTGCGCTCCACCGCTGCCAGGGCGCCCGCGAAGATCGCCGCGAAGGCCCCGGCCAGGGCCAGCCCGGCGATGATCCAGAACACGATCGACAAGTTGCGGCTCAAGGACTGCACCTGGGCGATGGCCTGGGCCTGGGTCGACACCAGCAGGCCGCGCTCGGCGAAATAGCGACGCAGCGGCTCGACGTCGTCGAGGCTGCGCGCATACAGGCGAAACGCCGGGTAGACCCGCTGCCCGGCTTGGGTCGGGGCGCCACCGGCCCAGCCCATGGCCAGCACCGCACGGCCGTCGCGATAGTCCTCGGCGGCCTCCAGCAACTCCAGGGGCGCCAGCAAGGCATCGCGGGCAAAAGCCTCCAGGGGCAGCACGCCCTCGACCTGGACCCGGGTCCGCTGCACCTCGCTGCGCCCGGCCACCTGGCGGCCGAAACTGGCCTGCAGCCAGTCTCCCGGCCGGACCCCGAGCTTCTCGGCGGCGGTGTGGCTGAGCACCACCCCGTTCATGCCTTGCAATGCCGGCAACGCCCCCAGCAAGGGGTCGGTAGGCGCGGTCGGCAGCATTTCCACGGTCAGGCCAACATCTCCCTCGCTTCGCGCCAGCTCTGCCGTGGCGGCGATCTGCCGGGTCCTGGGCAAGGCGAACGCCACGTCCGGACGTTGCCTCAGTTCGGCAATGAACGCGGCACTGAAACGCCCGCCGCCCAGGGGAACGATCTCGCGCACCGCCGGGTCCTTCTCCAGGCGCTCGGTCAGGCTGCTGACCAGGCCGAACTTGAGCCCGAACAGCACCAGCAGCGGCGCGATCACCGCCACCAGGGCCAGCACGGAGCAGGCCGAAAGCCAGGTATCGGCCCGGTAGTCCTGCCAGGCCAGCGCCGCGGTCAGGGCTGCACGCATCAGCACGCCTCCCCGAGGGTCGCGGTCACGCCGCCATCGACATCGCGCTGGCAGGCGATACGCCGGATCTGCAAGCCATTGGCCCGCGCCAGCGGCTCATCGTGGGTCGCCACCACGCAGCACAACTGCTGGTCCCGCGCCTGTTGCACCAACAACTGCATCACCCGCTGGGCGTTCAAAGGGTCCAGGGCCGCGGTCGGTTCGTCCGCCAGCAGCACCTGCGGCCCGTGGGCCAGGGCCCGGGCGCAACTGACCCGCTGGCGCTGGCCCACCGACAGGTCGGCGGGCTTCTTGTGGAGCTGGTCGGCGATCTCCAGGCGCTCGGCCAGGCGCCGGGGAATGCCCTCGTCGGCCAGGCCCAGCATCTTGCGCGGCAGGCTGATGTTGCCCCGCACATCGAGGAACCCCAGCAAGCCGCCGGTCTGCAGCACATAACCCAGGTGCCGGCTGCGCAGCTCGGCCAGGGCGCTGTGCCTGGCCTGCTTCCAGATCCCGGCGATATCGAGGGTTTCCCGGTCCGGGGCGAAATCGAAGCGCCGGCTCGAATCCGGGGCCAGCACCAGCGCCAGCAAATCGAGCAAGGTGCTCTTGCCGCAGCCGCTGGGGCCCACCACGGCCAGCTGGTCGCCGGCACGCAATTGCAGCCGGGGGATCACCAGGCTGTAGCGTTGGCGTCCCTCGCCGCGGCTCTTGCGCACATCCCAAAGGTTCAGCATCAGGGCAACGTCGACAAGGGAACGCGGTACAGGGCATCACCCGGCTCGGCGTCGCCGAAGCGCACCCAGTTGGCCAGGTCGTTGTGGAAGGTCTCGTAGAGACGGATCTTCGAATCCAGTTCGTCGATGAAGTCTTCCTGTTCGGCCACGCTCAGCGACAACCACAGGTCCTGGGTCATGTTCAGCGACTTGCTGCGGTACGGCAGGCCTTCCAGGTACTCCCCCAGCACGCCGCCATCGGCAAGGTTGCCGCCCTTGCGCAGGGCCGCCGGATCGCGGCTCATGTAGGCGCTGGCGCTGGCGATTTCCTGGAAGAAGTCCTTGGGCGAGGTCTGGGTCTTGCGCGCCGCGTCGACGATCAACTTCAGCGACTGCTGCAAGTCGTTGAGCTGCAGCTTGGTGAGCATCACGCAGACCTGGAACGCCGGCAACGCCGGGTTGGTCAGGTCGCGGTCGGCGGTCCAGGCGCTGACCAGTTGCGGCGCCTGGCTGGCGGATTTATGTCCAAGGAAGTCCATGTGCATGGCATAGCCGATGGCCGCCGATTTCTCGGCGATGCTCGGGCTCGCCGCCAGCAGCGGGACGGCCTGCTCCTGGTTGCTGCGCACCTGGTGCACCAGGTCGGCGAACACCGTGCCGATCTCGTCGACCCGCTCGCCGAACTTGCCCACGTCGCCACCGGGCACCGGGATATACAGGTCGCCGATCTTCGGGTTGGCATCGGCGGTCAGTACCCGGTACTGGGTCTCGGCCTGGGCGTGGTTCTTCTTGCCGGCGTCGGTACGCAGGTGCAGGGCATAGATCTTGATCTGCTTGCCCAGGGCCGCCTGGCGCACCTCAGCCTCGTTCATCTGGGTCCGGCTGTAGGGATCGTTCTTGCGCAGGGCACCGGCATCGCTGACCAGCAGGATCAGGCGGCCGCCGTAGCCCTTCCAGTCCATGCCCTCCACCGCCTGCATGATCCCGGCGAAGGCATCTTCGTTGAACGAGTGGCTGGACACGTTGGTGGCCTTGACCTGGCTCACCAGCTCCTGGAACCGCTGGGGATCGCGGCCCTGGTCCAGGGTCACCAGGGTCTTGGCGACATATTCCAGGCCCGGGGTCTTCTTGATGTTGTTGCGAAAGCCCACCAGGCCGAAGCTGACGCTGTC
Organism: Pseudomonas sp. KCJK8993; assembly: GCF_046230915.1. Lineage (NCBI taxonomy): Bacteria > Pseudomonadati > Pseudomonadota > Gammaproteobacteria > Pseudomonadales > Pseudomonadaceae > Pseudomonas > Pseudomonas sp. KCJK8993. The sequence goes on along the minus strand of NZ_JBJJLO010000055.1, from coordinate 27,487 downwards.
CAGCTCGCCGCGCGCGGCCAGCTTGCCTTGCAGCTCATGCACCACATCGCGGACCCGGTCGATGTAGGGCTGCATCGACACCGAGGTATCCACCACCAGCACCACGGCGGTGCGGAACGCATCATCGGCGGCTGGCGCGGTACTCACCGGCAGGCGCTTGCCGGCGCTGTCGCTGATGCTCTGCGGGCTGTTGCCCGGGTCGATGGAGGCGACATTGAGCAACTGCACCGGCTGGCCGTTCTCGTCGAAGCTCTCCTTGGCGTCGAAGATCGGCAGCAGGTAGAACTGATCCTGGGGCACCGCGCTGGCATTGGGTTCCAGGGCCAGCACCTGCTGGTCGTCCTGAGGATTCTTCTGCGCATTGAGCAAAAGGTTCTTGGCCGCCGCAGGATCGGCCAGCAGGCGTTCCAATTGGCTGGCCTGGCGCACGAACATCACCGGCGCCCGCCCGGAGCGCTCGGTGAACTTGAGTACCAGGCTCTGCTTCCAGTCGCTGACCTGGTCCTCAGGCAGCCAACCGGCGCTGCGACCATCGCTGGCCGCGCCCAGGCGCAACCAGGCGCGGCCGTCGAGGCTCTTGCGCTGGTACACGTACAGCACCGAGAACGCCGGTACCGCCGCGCCCGGGGCCGCCCCGGGCTCGCTGGAGAAACTCGCCCCAGGCTTGCTCAGCACTCGCTGGAACAGGGTCTTCTTGCCCGGCATCAGCAACGGCCGCTGGCCGCCATCGGCATCGCTCGCCACGGGCTGGTTCACCGGCGGCGCCACGCTGGGCGTGCTCGCGCTACCGGAGGCCGAGGTGCCGGCCACGGCCTTGGGCGCTGGCTGCGGGCTGTCCCCGGATAACCACCAATAGCCACCACCGGCCACGGCCAGGGCCACCGCCACGGCCACACCGGCCAGGGCCAGCACCGGGCCACGCCGCTGCCCGGCCGGCTCGGCGCCCTGGGGCGGCAGGCTGGAGACGCGCTGGGGCTGCGCCACAGGTTCCGGACGTGACTCCTGGTGCGGGGCCGGTTGCGGGGCCTGCCGGGGAATCTCGATGGAGACCGGGGTCAACCCGGCCAGGTCTTTGCCCACAGGCACTTCCCGGGGCGGCAAGGGCAACGGCTGGATCAGCGTTGCCTCGACCTCGGGGGCCGCCGCCGGCAGGTTGTCCAGGGCCGCCAGCAAGGCGGCGGCATCCGGGTAGCGCTCCGCCGGGTCCTTGGCCAGCAGCTTGCCCAGGATGTGCTGGTAGCGGCCGTGGTGCACCGGCAGCTCGGGCAACGGCTCGGTGAGGTGGGCCAGGGCCGTGGACAAGGCATCGGTGCCGTTGTACGGCAGCTTGCCGACGAGGATTTCGTAGAGCACCACGCCCAGCGCATAGAGGTCGGCACGACCGTCGATGTCCTGGCCGCGGGCCTGCTCGGGGCTCATGTAGCTCGGAGTGCCGACGGCGAAACCGGCCTGGGTGAACTGGGTGCGATCGTCCAGGGACTTGGCGATGCCGAAGTCCGAGAGCACTGCCGTGCCATCGGCGCGGAACAGGATGTTGGCCGGCTTGACATCACGGTGCACCAGCCCCTGGGCGTGGGCATAACCCAGGGCCGAGGCGATCTGGCGGATGTAGGTCAGGCCCTGCTCCGGGGTCAGCCCGGCGGCGATGCGCTCCTTGAGCGTGCCGTTGGGCAGGTATTCCATGGCCATGTAGTACAGCTCGCCGACATTGCCGATGTCGTGGATGGTCACGGTGTGCGGGTGGGACAGCCGCGCCAGGGTCTTGCCCTCGCGCAGGAAGCGCTCGCAGAAGCTCGGGTCGGCGGCCAGCGAGGCGGCCATGACCTTGAGCGCCACCTTGCGCTCCAGGGAGCGCTGGGTCGCCAGGTACACGCTGGCCATGGCGCCTTCGCCAATCTCGCCCTGGATATCGAAGCCGGGAATCAGAATGTCCATGGTCAGTGTCCTGCGGCCTTGATCACGATGGCGGTGATGTTGTCCGGCGCGCCCCGGGTCAGGCCCAGGTGGATCAGGCTGCGCACCACGTCGTTGGGCTCGTTGTGACTGAGCACGTCGCGCAGTTCGAAGTCCTCGGCGGTCTTGTTCAGGCCATCGCTGCACAGCAGGAAGGTGTCGCCAGCCTGCACTTGCAGGTCGACCTGGGACAGCTCCAGCTGGGCCTCGACGCCAATGGCCCGGGTGACGATGTTGGCCCGCGGGTGGACCCGCGCCTCGGCCTCGCTGAGCAGGCCGCTGTCCTGCAGGTCCTGGACGTAGCTGTGATCCCGGGAGATGCCCTCCAGTTGCTCGTCGCGCAGCCGGTACAGGCGGCTATCGCCCGCCCACAGGCACACCGCCTGGTCGCCGCGTACCGCCAGCAGGACCACCGTGCTGCCCATCATGGTCACGCCACGGTTGGCGGTTTCCTCGCGCACCGCGGCATTCACCGCCGCCAGGGCATTGCGCAACGCCGCGACGTAGTGCTCCAGGCTGTCGCCGCCCGGCACCGCGCGCAGGCTGTCGACGATCAGGCTGCTGACGTAATCGCCGGCGGCGTGCCCGCCCATGCCGTCGGCCACCAGCCACAGGCCGGTCTCCGGGGCTTCGAGCCAGGCGTCTTCATTGATTTTCCGCACCATGCCGACATGGCTGTAGCTGGCGGACTGGTAGGACAGTTGTGGCGCTGAACGCATTTAGACGGCACCCTCTTGCCCGAGCAGAAATTGCCCAAAATCACTGGCTGGCGGCAGCCCCTGGCAACGCAGCAGCATCGGGCTGATGTACTGCGAACCACGTCCCCACCAGACACTCGACCCGTCCAGGGCCAGGGCGGCGAGCACCGCGCTCCGGGCCTGTGGGTCATTGACGTAGAAGCGTTGCAGGCCGGCGTAATGGCTGCCTTCGGCCCGTGGCGCCGCGAGCGGCGCGCCCAGGGTCTGCAAGCCCGTCTCCAGCGCCTCGAAGCTGGCGCCCTCGTCGAGGGTCGCCAGGAGCAACTGCTCCACTTGTTCGAACCACAGGTCCGGGCCGCCGACCACGCCAGCCAGGTCTTCGCCGGGCTCCAGCAGCGCGGCGACCGTCAGGGGGAAATAGCGCCCGACCCGGTCGATGCTCGGCATCACCACCCCGACCGCCGCCTGGGGCCCGCACAGGCCCGGGGCCAGGGCGAAACGCCACAACGGGCTGACCAGGTAGGCGTTGAGCCAGTGCTCGCCCATGGCGTTCTGGCTGGCCAGCAACCCCGCCGCCAGCCAGCTATCCCAGGGGCCGATGAAGCTCTGCGGCAGGCCACGGCTGACGAAGTCGCCACGGCTGGCCAGCTTGCCGTACAGGCCGGGGGCCGTCATAGCCGCTCCGGCAGGCTGAAGCCGCTGAGCACTCGGCTCTTGAACGGGTTGAAGGCGCTGCTGGCACGCAGCTCATAGGAAATGCTCGCGCCATCGACCCGCAACCGCAGGTTGAAGCGGTCCGGCGAGTTGGTGGCGGAGAGTTCCGATTGCTCCAGCAGGCGGAACCAGGCCCAAGGGCCGTCCAGGGTGATCCCCGAACGCCCGCTGGCCGACGGCGGCATGATCGACAGGCGCACCACGCCGATGCTCCCCGGGTTCGGCCACTGCATGGCCACCGGCCGGCTCGGGCCGTGGTCGTAGCTCAGTTGCTGGCCATCCAGATCGAGCAGGAACTGGCTGATATTGGCGTCCATCTCCACCGGCTTGAGCTCGAAGCGCACGGCCGGCTGGGTGCCGCCGCTGGAGCGGAAGAACGCATCGCGGATGTTCGAAGCGCGCTGGAAGGTCTGTAGCACCCCGGGGGAAATCCCCAGCTTCTGCGCCGCACCCGGCTGCCAGCTCCAGGTCGCGGTGGAGGTGTTGACGTAGGGTTGCAGGTACTTGCGGAAGTAGCTGTCCATCACCCCGCCCGTACCGAAGAACTGGCCGAAGTCCTCCAGGGTCGCATCCCGCGAACTGCCCGGCGACATCGGATAGCGCCCGCTCAGGGACTGGCGGTAGACATTCACCACCTCGCTGACCCAGGCCGCGTTCAACTGGTTGCGCACCCCGCCCATCATGGTGTTGGTGGTGGAACCGACCACCGACTTGACCAAGCCCTGGACCACTGGCGGCTGGCGCGCGGCGGTCAGGCTGACCCGGGCCGCGGCGGCGCTGGCCTGGTTCTTGGCTTCGCCCAACAGCGCATCGCCGCTGGCGCCGACCATGGCGCTGACCTGCACGTACAGGGCGTTCATGTCCGCCAGCAGGCCATCGATGGCCGCCGGCTCGCCTTCATTCTTGCTCACCAGGCCGATCAGGTCGGCGAAGTGCGCGCTCACCGGGTCTTCGCTGGCCACCGCCGCAGGGCTGGTTGCCTGCTCCTGGCCCAAGAGCGACCCCAGGCGCTGCTTGAGCTGGTCGACCCCGCCCTCGACCTTCTGGCCCTGGGCCGCCAGCAGGCGTTCTTCCTGTTGCAGGTCGGTTTCCCTGGATACCGCCACCAGCAGTTTTTTCAACGGCGAGGTGGGACCGGAGATGATCCGCAGCACGTCCGCGGCCTGGGCCACGCTGGTGATCGGCACGAAGTCGATGTCGGCCAGCAGCGCGTCCCATTGGCGCAGGTAATCCTGGAAGTACAGGCGGCGCACGTCGGCGGCCAGGCTGGCGACGTTCTGCTGCTCGGCCTGGTCGCGGCCCAGCACCCACTGCTCCTCGGCCAGGGTGCCGGCCTGGTTGACGCTGGCCAGCAGGAAGCCCTCGCGATAACCCTTGGCGGTGAACAGCCCGCTCAGGGGTTCGCTCAAGGGCTTGCCACTCTTGCGCGTGAACACCAGCGCCGCATCGCGGCCACCGGCTTCGCTCAGGCGAAAGTCCGGCACGCCGGCCGGCAGCTTGGCGCGCTTGACCCGGTCGTAGACCCGCTGGGCCACCGGCAACTGCTGCAGCTGGCGACGCAGGTCGTCGATCAGGCGCTGATCCAGGCGGGCATTGGGCGGATGCTTCTCGAACAACGCCTGCAAGTGCCCGGTCAGGGCCTGGCGCTGGTCGGGCGGCAGCTCGCGGGACAGGGTCTGGTCCCAGTCCAGGGTGATCCAGGCCTTGATGAAGTCGGCATCGTAATGCTCGTTGTCAGCCAGCATCAGGTAGGCCTTGAGCCCCTCGTAGAGGAAGTCCGAGTTGCCGCCGCTGTGCAGTTGTTCTTCGATGCGGGTCATCAACCGTGGGGCGAACACCGCCACCAGCAGCTTGCGATAGACGCTGGCGGACTCGGCCTCGAGCATATCGCCCTGGTACAGGCCAAGACCCTCGGCCCAGCCCGGGGCATCGCCGGCCAGGTTGCGGGTCGCGTTGAGCAGCGGCAGCACCGCCAGCACATCGCGCTGGGCCGGGCTGAGGTTCTGCACGCCCTGGCGCACCGGCGCCACGCGCTGGTCGACCTGGGCGATATAGCTCTGGTTGGCCCGGTAGCTGACGATCCACAGGGTGCCCACCACCAGCACCAGGGCCACGGTGGCGGCCAGGGCGCCACGGGCGATCCATTTGCGCCGACGCTCGACCTTGGGGTTGACCCCCACCAGCCCGCGCTCGGCGAAAGCCACGGCACTGAACAATTTCTCGATGAAGTAGCTGCGGCCGGTGCCGGTCTGGCGCGCCAGGTGCTGGCGGTCCAGGTTCATGCTCTGGGCCATGGCGCCGATCAGGCGATCGATGGGGCTGCCTTCCTGGGTGCCACTGGTGAAGTACACCCCGCGCAGCAGCACCCGCTCCTCGAAGGCATTGGGCTTGAACACGCCTTCGAGGAAGCCCTGCAAGGACTCCTTGAGCGCCGCGAACTGCTGCGGGAAGCCGTAGATCAGGTCGCGCCGCGCCGGGTCGCGCTCCTGTTGCAAGCGCTCCACCAGGCGTTCGTTGAGGCGCTGCTCCAGGGCCGCCAGCTCTGCCGGCAGGTGCGCCAGGGGGCTGTCGCTGCCCTTGCCGTCATCCAGGGCGAAGGTCATGCCCCAGACCTGGGCTCGCTCTTCCTTGCTCAGGGAGTCGAAGAACTCCATGAAGCCCGGCACCAGGTCCAACTTGGTCAGCATCAGGTAGATCGGGAAGCGCACGCCCAGCTGGGTGTACAGCTCCTGGATGCGCAGGCGGATCGCCGCCGCATGGGCCGCCCGCTCAGCTTCACTGCCCAGCAGCAGGTCGGACAGGCTGATGGCCACGAAGGCGCCATCGATGGGGCGGCGCGAGCGCTGGGTCTTGAGCAGGTCGAGGAAGCCCAGCCAGGCCGCCTTGTCGACGTTGGCGTGGCTGTCCTGGGTGGTGTAGCGGCCGGCGGTGTCCAGCAGCACGGCCTGGTCGGTGAACCACCAGTCGCAATTGCGCGTCCCGCCGACACCACGCACGGCGCCGGCACCCAGCTGCGCCGCCAGGGGGAAATGCAGGCCGGAGTTGACCAGCGCGGTGGTCTTGCCCGAGCCGGGCGGACCGATGATCACGTACCACGGCAGTTCGTAGAGGTTGCGCCTCTCGTCACCGCCGAGCTTGGCCTTCTTCAGCAGCGCCAGGGCTTCGTCCATGCGCTGGCGCAGGGCCGCCAGTTCCTCGGCGGTGGCCAGGCTGTCCGGGTCCGGTGGCGTGTCGGCCGCCAGGCTCTGCAAGACCTTGGCTGCATGCCGGCGGGCCTGGATGATGCGAAACACCCGGTAGGCGATCCATACCGCGAAGATGAAGATGATCAGCGCCCAGCGCCGGCTTTCCGGCACCAGGAACTCCAGCAGCGGGCCGATGAACCAGATGATCAGGCTCAGGGCGATCAGGCCCAGCAGCGGGATCACCCAGCGAATCACAAAACTGAAAAACGCCTTCACTCGACCCCCTCCGCCAATACGCTGATTTCTACCCGACGATTACGCGCCCGCCCTTCGGCAGTGGCATTGGTGGCCAGCGGTTCGGTATCGCTGCGGCCTTCGGCGCTGAAGCGCGCCGGTTGCCCGGTCTTCGCCACGAGGATCTCCTGCACCGATTCGGCGCGGGCCTGGGACAGTTTCCAGTTGGAAGGGAAGCGCAGGGTGGCGATTGGCCGATTGTCGCTATGGCCGGTGATCCGTACCTGGCCCTTGACCTTGCGCACGGCATCGGCGATGCGCAGCATCAACGGCTGGTACTCGTCGCGGATGCTGGCGCTGGCGGAAGCGAACAGCTCGTCGCCACGGATGGTCACCACCGAACGGTCGGCGGTGTCTTCCACCGCCACGCGCCCGACACGGATATCGTCGGCCAGGAACCCGGAAAGGCGCGGACGCTCCACCACCTTGGGCTGGATCACCGGCCGGTCCAGGGTTTGCACCGGGATCTCGCCCAGGGCATGGATGTTCTTGAACACCGGCTCGGCATCCGCCGCCAGCTTCAGGCGCAGGCCGAACAGCAGGGCCAGCAGCAACGCCACACCGATGGCGATGCCGACCCAGGGCGGCATGAACTGGGCCAGGCGGTCCCGGGCCACGGTCACTCCACGCCAGTGGGGCGAGAGCTCGCGCTCATGTTCGCCACGGGCGCTGCGGATGGTCGCCGCAGTACGCTCGCGCAGGGCCTCGAGCTGGCTGCGACCGTCGATCATCACCCGGTAGCGGCCTTCGAACCCCAGGCACATGCACAGGTACAAGAGCTCCAGCAGGTACAAACGCTCGCGCGGGCTCTGCAGGCAGTGCTCCAGCAACTGGAACACCTTCTCGCCGCCCCAGGCCTCGTTGTGCACGGTAATCAACAAGCTCTGCTTGCCCCAGTCGCTGGTGCTGCCCCAGGGCGTGCTCAACACCGCCTCGTCCAGGGCGGTACACAGCGCATAGCGGGCCAGCAACACATCGTTGCGCGGCACGCCGGCGGCCTCGGCGCGCTCCTCGAACTGGCGCAGGTAGGCCAGCAGTTGCGCCCGCAAGCTGGCCGGCGCCGGATGCGCCAGGGTGCTGCGCAAGCGAGTGAGCAACGCCAGCAGCGGGCCAGCTGCGCTCTCCAGGGGGTTCAGGCCCTGGGCCTGGCCGGAGGCCAGCGGCGCCGCCGGCATCGCCAGCGAGGGCGCCGGAGCGGCTGCCGGGCGTCCGGGCTCGGGCGCGCGACCACCGGGGCGCGGCATGAATTGGGTACGGTCGTTGGCCGGGGACGGCTGCCCTGCCGAATCGTCGAACGGATGCATCGCGACTTATCCTCGAATGGCCCAGAAGGCCAGGTTCAACCCCGGGAATTCCCCCGCGACGTGGAAGGCGAAGCCACCGGAATGGGCCAGCTGCTTCCAGTGCTCGCTGCCGCGATCGAGCTCGTAGTAGGTGGAGCCCGCGTGATACGGCAACTGGCGTGGCGCCACCGGCAGCGGCAGCAGGCCGATGCCCGGCAATTGCAGGTTGACCAGGTCGCGGATGTGCTCCACCGAGCCGACCTTGCTCTGCTGGGCGAAACGCCCGCGCAGGGTCTCGCCAGGCACGTCGGCGCGCACCACCAGGATGAAGCTGGCGTTGTCCAGCAAGGTCCGGTCGGCCAGCATCGCCACGTGCACGCCGTAGGCCTTCTCGACGATCGGGATCGGCGTGGCCTTGCTGTCGATCAGCATCGACAGCGCCTCGCGCAGCGCCTGCATCACTGGGGCGTAGCTCAGTGCCAGTTCGTCATGCTGGTACTGCGGGAACTCCGCCGGACGCCGACTGCTGTTGGAAAAGGTCGAGAACTCGCCGGCCAGGCCCACCAGCTCGCTGTAGAAGCGCTCCGGATGCAGCGGGCTGATCTGGTTCAGGTGGTTGATCAGCGGCTGCGCGCGGTTGACCAATTGCAGCAGCATGAAATCGGCGATTTCCGAAGCGCCGCCGGCCCCCGAGGCCACCACGCGCCCGGCCAGGGCTTCGCCGCGCTGGTGCAGTAGGCCCAGCAGTTCGCTGCGAAAGGCGCTCAACGGTTTGGAAGCCGCCACATCCAGCAACGGCGGGATGTAGCTGTCGTCCAGCACCAGGGCGCGGTCGGCACGCTTTTCCTTGACCCGCACCACACCGACGGCGGCGTAGTCGCTCAAGCCATCCTGGGCCGTGAGCAGGCGCAGAGCACGTGCGCCGACGGCCACCGGGGCGCGGTTTTCGAAGGGCGCGTTGTCGTCACGTACCTCGCGGACCTGGCTCAGGTAGCGCGCCCCGCCCAGCTCCTCGCCTTCGTCCACGGTGTCCCGGGCGCCCGCGCGCTTGAGCGGCAGGGCCAGGTACACCAGGCCATCGCGCAGGTTGTCGTCGATGCTCAGCGGGCTCGGCGCCAGGTCATCATGGGGAATGTTGAACGGCGTGCCGTCGGGCAACAGGCCACGGGCGCTGATGATCGCCAGCTTGCCCTGGGCCAGCAGGCCCTGGTCGATGCGCAGCTCGGAAAAGCCCCAGGCGCCGATCGCCAGCGGGCGGCTGCGGGCGTCGATGAGGTTCTCCAGGTAACGGTCGTGCTGCTGGAAGTGCTGGGTTCCAATGAACATGCCTTCCGACCAGACCACTCGATTGTTCCAGGACATGGTTGCTCCGATTGCCTATTGGGCGGGGCTGGATGGGGACGCCGCGAGTTCGGCGCTGACCGCGCGCAGGTCGAGGCTGATCTGATATGCGTTGTTCAGGTGGGGCGCGGCGTTGACGCTGACCCGCCACAGGGCCCGGTCGATCTCGCGAAAACCCACCACCAGGCCGACCTGGCGAGTGGCCGGGTCCAGGGTGCGCTTGAGCGTGAACTGGTCGCCGGGCTGGACCAGCACTTCGTCCTGGTCGATCAAGTCGGGGCCAAGGGTGGCCGGGGCCCGCTCGGCCAGGGCGAAGTAGTCGGCCCGCATGAAGGCCGCCGGGTTCTTGAGCTCGAAGATCCGCACCCGCACCGGCGTGCTGCTGCCGTCAGGACTGGGATTGAGCCCGGGCGTGGCCTGGAAATGCAATTCCACCGTGGTGGCCCCGGGTCCGTCCTTGGCCGGCTCGGCCGCTGGTGGCGGGGTGTCCTTGGCACAAGCCGCCAGTACCAGCATGGCGACCACTGTCAGTAATCGTTGAATCATCCTGCGTCCTCAATGACGTGTCAGCTGTCCGTGTATCCGTGTTTGGGGGTTCCAGGCGCGCTCAGGAACGGCGCAGCCGATGGGTGTGTTCTTCATAGGCGCGACTGAACTCGCGACCGAAGAGGTCCTGGAAATCATCCTGGGCCTCCCGGGAAATCTGCTGGTACAGCGCGGTGAACTGCTGCCAGTTCTGCGCCTGGCGCGAACCGCCGAAGAGGTTGCCCAGGCCACCGGGCTTGCTCATGCGGGCTTCAAGCTCGCTGGGCTCGAAACGCCCGAGCAGATGCTTGATCGCCGCTTCCACACCGGCCATGACCGCCAGTTGGTGGGCGCGCAAATCGTCGAAGCTGTCCTGCACCGCCTGGTCCGGAGACATGAACGCCTGGCTGCTGTGACGGAGCAACAAGAGCATCGCCTCGTCGACGTTGGGCGCGAACTTCAGCGGGTTGTTCTCCACCGGGCGGATCATCGTCTGCTGCATGCGAAATTCGCCCTTGAGGCTGCTGCGGGCACGCAACACGTCGATCAGCCCCTCGACCATCAGCCGATAGCTGCGCCCCAGGCTTTCCATCTGCGCCGCGGCCTGTTGCGGGTCGATGCGCAAGTGCTCCAGGCCAGCGCCACGCAGGAAGGCTTGCAGCAGGTCGGCTTGTGGCGCCGGTTCGCTGGCCGGCGGAGCGACCGGGGCGACAACAGGTGCAACAGGTGCAACAGGTGCAACAGGTGCGACTGGCGCAACGGCCAAGGGTTGCGGCTGCGGCTCCTCGAATGGCGTGGCGAGCTCACCGATCTCGGGAAACGGCGTCGCGGCTGGCGGCGGCACTGGCGAGGCGAACTCGGGCAGCGGTGCGGGCGCCGGCCGGGACGGCGTCTCGGCGAACAGGTCCCAATCCTCCGGGATCATCCCTATTCCCTGGGCTGCTGGCGCGGCCGGTGGCACCTGGGGCAGCGGCTGGGGGATAGCGGTAGGCGTCGGCGGCCGGAAGTCGTGCTGCTCGGCAGGAACATGGTCGGGCTGGGTCGCTGGCGGCGTAGCGGCCGGGGTCAGGAAGTCGAACAGATCGGGGAAAGTGTCCTGGGCCGAAGCGCCCTGGAAGTGCGCCACCGGCGCCATGGAGATCGGCTCGATCGGCGTGGGCGCCGACGACTGGCGGCCCATCAGCGCCTCGAAGCTGTTGGCGTTGTCCCCGGCGAAAGCCTCGACCTGGGCCCGGCTCATGTTGAAGTCGATTCGTGCACTGATCTCGTAATCGCCGATCCGAATGATCTCGCCATCTTCCAGCAGCTCGCTGGCGCCTCGGCGCATGCGGATACCGGCGCGGACTAACTCCACACCATTAGTACTGTTATCGGTCAAGTAATAGCGGCCATCCTTGTATTGGATGACGCAATGTCGCGCGGAGACTAAGCGCTCTGGATCAGGAAGTACCCAATCGTTATCAGAACTACGGCCAATTGCCATCACTCCCTGGTTCATTAGTTTCTCAGGGCATTGACCGGGGGTAATCTTATGATAACTAGTGATAGTCAAACACAGCGACATCGCGCCTCCTTGCTGTACATCCGCGTGCGAACCGGCGTTGGGTAAAAAGTTCCGTAAAAAGATGAAAAGCCCGCAAAAATCCCTTAAATCGCACAGTTCACAGCACGTTCGCTCAACCTAACCTACACAGATGACAAAAGCCTTTCTTACGGCCTCGATTTGACCCGTCGGTCAAGGGGCCAAGTAAGGCGACATATCACTGTCATGCAAGGTGAATAGCTTACCTTGACAAGGCACAAGTACTACACCAAAAATGCACAACTTCTTGAACACGGATGATGGCTCACTAGTATCAGAGAGTCTATATAAACCAAGAAATGTGCGCGAGTTCACAATTAACTAGTGCATTAACTGCCTGACTGTCCTGCAGGCTGATAGGGAGATCGAACCAGGTGGATGTACCGATGTTGCTCGCTGCGATTTCAGCAACTTCGCCTTGTGGCGAAGACCTGGAATACGACGCGGATTTCTTGCATCTGGAGCGGTCCGCCCAGGGCCAGCCCGAGCGCAGCATGGGCGACTCGATTCTCCCGGCCGAACCGCCGGAGTGGCGCGGCATCCAGCAGCAGAGCCTGGACTTGCTGTCTCGCAGCAAGGACCTGCGTATCACCCATTTCCTGCTCCAGAGCACCCTGGCCCTCGAAGGCCTGCCGGGCCTGGCCACCAGCCTCGAGCTGATCGACGGCCTGTTGCGCGACTACTGGGAGCAACTGCATCCACGCCTGGACGCCGACGACGACAACGATCCCACCGTCCGTATCAACGCCCTCGCCGGCCTGGCTTCCGATACCACCATCGGCCTGCTGCGCGACGCCATCCTCACCCGCTCCCGGACCTTCGGCCCGGTCAGCGTGCGGGCCGCCCTGAACGCGGCCGGCCTGCAGCATTTTTCCGGCGAGAGCCTGGGTTCCGATCATCTGGCCGGCGCGCTGCAAGACAGCGATCCCGAGCACCTGGATGCCATTCGCCACGCCTTGAGCAGCGCTCGCTCGGCGGTCGAGTCCATCGAGAAGCAGGTCAGCGAACAAGTCGGCTCCGCCAGTGGCGTCGACCTCAGCGCCCTCAAGCAACCGCTGCGCCTGGCGCTGCAGGTGCTGGGCCAGCACGCTCCGCAGGCGCCCGACAGCCCCGCCGAAGCCGAGGCCGAGCCTGCGCCCGGCCAAGAGCCCAGCGCGCCCATGGCACCGGCCCAGCCCCGGGTTTCGGGGGAGATCAACAGCCGCGACGACGTGCTGCGCAGCCTCGACCGATTGCTGGCCTACTACAGCCGCCACGAGCCCTCGAGCCCGCTACCGGTGTTGCTCAACCGGGCCAAGAACCTGGTCAATGCCGACTTCGCGGCCATCGTGCGCAACCTGATCCCCGACGGCATGTCCCAATTTGAAAACCTGCGCGGCCCCGAATCCGACTAATCCCGGACGGGCCGAACAGTAACGTCAACGGCAATCACCGACCGACGCCAACACCGTCGCAGCAGCGACCAGGAGCACAACGTGGCGAAGCAAAGTTCTCAGAAATTCATCGCGCGCAACCGCGCGCCCCGGGTACAGATCGAATACGACGTCGAGCTCTACGGCGCCGAGAAAAAGGTCCAGCTGCCCTTCGTCATGGGCGTCATGGCCGATCTGGCGGGCAAGCCGGCCGAGCCCCTGGCCCCGGTGGCCGACCGCAAGTTCCTGGAAATCGACGTCGACAACTTCGACTCGCGCCTCAAGGCGATGAAGCCACGGGTGGCGTTCCACGTGCCCAACGAGCTGACCGGCGAAGGCAACCTGAGCCTGGACATCACCTTCGAAAGCATGGACGACTTCAGCCCTGCGGCAGTGGCGCGCAAGGTCGACTCGCTGAACCAGCTGCTCGAAGCCCGTACCCAGCTGGCCAACCTGCTGACCTACATGGACGGCAAGACCGGCGCCGAAGAAATCATCATGAAAGCCATCAAGGATCCGGCGTTGCTCCAGGCCCTGGCGAGTGCGCCAAAGCCTGTGGACTCCGAGCCGAACGCTTAATCAGGACCAACGATCATGACCGAATTGATGCGTGACAATCAGGCGCAACCCGGCGCCACCGAACAGGCCAGCGAATTCGCCTCGCTGCTGCTGCAAGAGTTCAAGCCCAAGACCGAACGCGCTCGCGAAGCCGTGGAGACCGCGGTCCGTACCCTGGCCGAACAGGCCCTGGCGCAGACCGACCTGGTGTCCAACGACGCGATCAAGTCGATCGAGTCGATCATCGCGGCCATCGACGCCAAGCTCACCGCCCAGGTCAACCAGGTGATCCATCACCCGGAATTCCAGCAGCTGGAAAGCGCCTGGCGCGGCCTGCACTACCTGGTCAACAACACCGAGACCGACGAGCAACTGAAGATCCGCGTGCTCAACATCTCCAAGCCGGAGCTGCACAAGACCCTGAAGAAATTCAAGGGCACGGCCTGGGACCAGAGCCCGATGTTCAAGAAGATGTACGAAGAGGAATACGGCCAGTTCGGCGGCGAGCCTTACGGCTGCCTGGTGGGCGACTATTACTTCGACCAGTCGCCACCGGATGTCGAGCTCCTGGGCGAGCTGTCCAAGGTCTGCGCGGCCATGCACGCGCCATTCATCTCCGCGGCTTCGCCGACCGTGATGGGCATGGGCTCGTGGCAGGAACTGTCCAACCCACGGGACCTGACCAAGATCTTCACCACCCCGGAATACGCCGGCTGGCGCTCCCTGCGTGAATCGGAAGACTCGCGCTACATCGGCCTGACCATGCCGCGCTTCCTGGCACGCCTGCCTTACGGCGCCAAGACCGATCCGGTGGAAGCCTTCGCCTTCGAAGAGAACACCGACGGCGCCGACAGCTCCAAGTACACCTGGGCCAACGCGGCCTACGCCATGGCGGTGAACATCAACCGTTCGTTCAAGCACTTCGGCTGGTGCTCGCGGATCCGCGGCGTGGAGTCCGGCGGCGAGGTGGAGAACCTGCCGGCGCACACCTTCCCCACCGACGACGGTGGCGTGGACATGAAGTGCCCGACCGAGATCGCCATCTCCGACCGGCGCGAGGCGGAGCTGGCCAAGAACGGCTTCATGCCGCTGCTGCACAAGAAGAACACCGACTTCGCGGCCTTCATCGGCGCCCAGTCGCTGCAGAAACCGGCCGAGTACGACGATCCGGACGCCACCGCCAACGCCAACCTGGCCGCGCGCCTGCCGTACCTGTTCGCCACCTGCCGCTTCGCCCACTACCTCAAGTGCATCGTGCGCGACAAGATCGGCTCCTTCAAAGAGAAGGACGAGATGCAGCGCTGGTTGCAGGACTGGATCCTCAACTACGTCGATGGCGACCCGGCGCACTCCACCGAGACCACCAAGGCCCAGCACCCGCTGGCCGCGGCGGAAGTGGTGGTCGAGGAAGTCGAAGGCAACCCGGGCTACTACAACTCCAAGTTCTTCCTGCGTCCGCACTACCAGCTCGAAGGACTGACCGTTTCGCTGCGCCTGGTTTCCAAGCTGCCATCGGCAAAAGGCGCCTGACACCCCAACTAGCGGCCGCTGACCGAATGCCGGCGGCCGCCAAGCCGAACAAACATCGTGGCAAGGGCCACACAGGGAGAAAACATGGCTGTTGATATTTTCATCAAGATCGGTGACATCAAGGGCGAGTCCATGGACAAGATCCATAAGGACGAGATCGATGTGCTGAACTGGAGCTGGGGCATGTCCCAGTCCGGCAACATGCACGTTGGCGGTGGCGGCGGCGCGGGCAAGGTCAACATCCAGGACCTGTCGTTGACCAAGTACGTCGACAAGGCTTCGCCGAACCTGATGATGCACTGCTCCAGCGGCAAGCACATCGACAAGGTGCGCCTGACCGTGCGCAAGGCCGGCGGTGAAAGCCAGGTCGAGTACATGATCATCGACCTGGAAGAAGTGCTGATCACTTCCCTGAGCACCGGTGGTTCGGGCAGCGACGATCGCCTGACCGAGAACATCACCCTGAACTTCGCCCAGGTGGCGGTCGAGTACCAGCCGCAGAAAGCCGACGGCACCAAGGACGGCGGCCCGATCAAATACGGCTGGAACATCCGCTCGAACACCAAGCGCTGATCCACTGCGGCCGCGTCGCAGGCATCCCGAGGCCCGGGCAACGTCCCGGGTCTCGTCGCCTGCGGCAGCGGCTACAGGTTGGCGCGTTTTGAGGCTGCATCCATTTTTCTGACGTCCTGCCTGCGCAATCCGATCCTGGAGCGAACCCCGTGGTAACCGACATCGCCGCTCGCGATCGCTTGCAACCTTCCCTGCTGGATCGTCTGACCGACGACGAACCCGGCAACCTGAAAGAAAGCCCGGACAAGCGCGTCCTGTCCCTGAGCCAGCTCAAGGCCTCGGTCCTGCGCGATCTCGCCTGGCTGCTCAACACCACCTCATTGCTCGAAGCCGACGCCACCCTGCACACCCCCGCCGGCACCTCGGTGGTCAACTACGGCCTGCCGGCCCTGGCCGGGTACAGCGCGTCGAGCATCGATATCCCGGCCCTGGAGAACCTGATCCACCAGGCCATCGCCACCTTCGAACCGCGGATCCTGCGCAACACCTTGCGGGTCCGCGCGCGCACCGCGCCCGGCGAGATGAACCACAACGCCCTGAGTTTCGAGATCGAAGGCGACCTGTGGGCGCAACCGATGCCCCTGCGCCTGTTGCTGCAAACCGACATGGACCTGGAATCCGGGCATGTCCGGGTGGTCCAGGGCGATTCCCGGAGGCGCCCATGAACCCGCGCCTGCTGGACCTGTACAACCAGGAATTGCACCACGTGCGCGAGAGCGCCGCGGAGTTCGCCAAGGAATACCCGAAGATCGCCAGCCGCCTGACCCTGTCGGGCATGGACTGCGCCGACCCCTATGTCGAGCGCCTGCTGGAAGGCTTCGCCTACCTGGCGGCCCGGGTGCAACTCAAGCTCGATGCCGAATACCCGACCTTCACCCATAACCTGCTGGAGATCGCCTACCCGCACTACCTGGCGCCGACCCCGTCGATGACCGTGGTGCAATTGCAGACCGATCCCGACGAAGGCAGCCTGGGCAGCGGCTTCACCCTGGAGCGTGGCATCAGCCTGCGCGCGGCCCTGGGTCGCGACACCCAGACCTGCTGTGAATACCGCACCGCCCACCCGGTGACCCTGTGGCCGCTGCAAGTGAGCCAGGCCGAATACTTCGGCAACCCCTCGGCGGTACTCGGGCGCCTGGCCGCCAGCGAACCCAAGGCCAAGGCCGGGCTGCGCCTGACCCTGCGCACCGGCGCCGAGCTGCCATTTTGCAGCCTGGCCCTGGACGAGCTGCCGCTGTACCTGAACGGCAACGACGAGCTGCCGTTCCGTCTCTACGAACAACTGCTGGGCAACGCCTGCGCGATCTTCGCCCGGGCCCCGGGTGGCGACTGGGTCGAACGCCTGCCCCAGGACGCCCTGCGCTCGCGGGGTTTCGACGACCGCGACGCGGCGCTGCCAGTGGTGCCCCAGGCGTTCCAGGGCTATCGCCTGTTGCAGGAATACTTCGCCCTGCCCAACCGCTTCCTGTTCGTCGAGTTCGCCCAGCTGGGCCGCGCGGTGCAGCGTTGCACCGGCCAGGAGCTGGAGCTGATCGTGCTGTTCGAGCGCTTCGAGCAGAGCCTGGAAGGCAGCGTCGGCAGCAACCAGTTCGTGCCCTTCTGCACCCCGGCGATCAACCTGTTTCCCAAGCGCCTGGACCGCATCCACTTGTCCGACCGGGTCAACGAGCACCATGTGATCGCCGACCGTACCCGGCCGATGGACTATGAAGTGCATTCGTTGAGCACCCTCAGCGGCCACGGCACCGGGCCGGAGCAGCCGTTCCTGCCGTTCTATGCGGTGCGCGATCCGTCGCGCTATGGCCGTGACCAGGCCTACTACATCCTGCGGCGCGAACCCCGGGTGCTGTCCAGCGACCAGCGCCGCAACGGCCCGCGCTCGACCTACATCGGCAGCGAATCCTTCGTCAGCCTGGTGGACAGCCAGCAGGCGCCCTATCGCCATGACCTGCGCCAGCTCGGGGTCAGCGCCCTGTGCACCAACCGCGACCTGCCGCTGTTCATGAACGTGGGCAGCGGCAAGACCGACTTCACCCTGGCCGACAGCGCCCCGGTGCAGGCCATCCGCTGCCTGGCCGGACCGAGCCGGCCACGTCCCAGCCACGCCCATGACGGCAAAGCCTGGCGCCTGATCAGCCAGCTGTCGCTGAACTACCTGTCGCTCGCCGAACAGGGCCAGGGCGCGGCGGCCCTGCGCGAGCTGCTGCGCTTGTATGGCGACAGCAACGACGCGGCCCTGCAACTGCAGATCGAAGGCCTGCGCGAGGTCAGCAGCAAGGCGGTGACGCGGCGC
Organism: Pseudomonas sp. KCJK8993; assembly: GCF_046230915.1. Taxonomy (NCBI): domain Bacteria; kingdom Pseudomonadati; phylum Pseudomonadota; class Gammaproteobacteria; order Pseudomonadales; family Pseudomonadaceae; genus Pseudomonas; species Pseudomonas sp. KCJK8993. The sequence goes on along the minus strand of NZ_JBJJLO010000055.1, from coordinate 9,546 downwards.
CTGCCGATGCCTGGGCCGATCGTCTTCGGACGGGGCCTGGAGATCACCCTGGAATTCGATGAAAACGCGTTTCGCGGCACCGGGGTGTTCCTGCTCGGGGCCGTGTTCGAGCGCTTCCTGGCACGCTACGTGTCGATCAACAGTTTTACCGAGACGGTGATCCGTACCACCGAACGCGGCGAGATCATGCGATGGAAAGCCAAGCCCGGACGTCGTCCGACTCTTTGAATACGCTGGCGGCGATGCACGCCGAGCCCTGGGAGTACGACTTCTTCCAGGCCCTGCGGCGTATCGAATGCCTGTCGCCGCAACTGCCGCGCTTCGGTCACTCCCTGCGCCTGGCGGACGATCCGCTGCGCCTGGGCCAACAGGCCGATTGCACCTTCGCCCCGGCGACCCTGGCCTCGGTCACCCCCGGCAACGACGGCGCCAGCACCCGCCTGGAGCAGTTCTTCTTCGGCCTGGGCGGTCCCAATGGGCCGATGCCGCTGCACTTTACCGAATACGTGCGCGAGCGCCAGCGCAACAACGCCGACAGCACCAGCAAGCGCTTCCTGGACGTATTCCACCATCGCCTGCTGAGCCTGTTCTATCGCGCCTGGGCCGAAGCGCGGCCGACGGTCAGCCACGATCGCCCGGACGACGACTACTGGTCGGCGCGCCTGGCGGCCCTGAGCGGCCGGGGCATGCGAAGCCTGCTCAAGCAGGGGCTGATCGCCGACACCGCCAAGCTGCACTACAGCGGCCATCTCTCGGCCCAGACCCGCTACCCCGACGGCCTGCGGGCGATCATCGGCGAGTATTTCGGCCTGCCGGTGGCCATCGAGGAATACGTCGGCCAGTGGCTGGAGTTGCCCGAGCGTAGCCGGCTCGGAGTCCAGGCCCACCAGCTGGGCGTGGACTTCTGCCTGGGCAGCCACGTCTGGGACCGCCAGCACAAATTCCGCATCCGCCTCGGCCCGCTGAAGCTGGACGACTACCTGGGGATGCTCCCTGACGGCCAGCAGTTCAAGGAGCTGGTGGCTTGGGTCGCCGAATACCTGGGCCACGAACTGGACTGGGACCTGAACCTGGTCCTGCGCAAGGACGAGGTCCCCCAACTGCAACTCAATGGCCGCCAGCGCCTGGGTTTCAACACCTGGCTCGGGCGTCCCGGCAGCGATGCCGAAGACCTCATTCTGGCCCGGCACTACGCCGATCAGGCCACTACCTCACAAACACCAAGGAGCACAGAGCATGGGTGAAATCAGTCGCGCGGCGCTGTTCGGCAAACTCAACAGCGTTGCCTACAAAGCCATCGAAGCCGCCACGGTCTTCTGCAAGTTGCGGGGCAACCCCTATGTGGAGCTGGCCCACTGGTTCCACCAGTTGCTGCAGCTGCAGGACTCGGACCTGCACCGCATCATCCGCCAGTTCAACCTGGAGCCGGCGCGCCTGGCCAAGGACCTGACCGAGGCCCTGGACCGCCTGCCCCGGGGCTCGACCTCGATCACCGACCTGTCGTCCCACGTCGAGGAAGCGGTGGAGCGCGGCTGGGTCTACGGCAGCCTGATGTTCGGCGAGAGCCAGGTACGCACCGGCTACCTGGTGATCGGCATCCTCAAGACCCCAAGCCTGCGCCATGCGCTGCTGGGGCTATCGAAGGAGTTCGACAAGATCAAGGTCGAGAGCCTGGCCGAGCGCTTCGACGAATACATCGGCGACTCGCCGGAAAACGCCCTGGCGGCCAGCGATGGCTTCAATGCCGGCGCGGTGCCCGGCGAAGCCAGCGGCGCCATGGCCCCCAGCGCCCTGGGCAAGCAGGAAGCGCTCAAGCGCTTCACCGTGGACCTGACCGAACAGGCCCGCAGCGGCAAGCTCGACCCCATCGTCGGCCGTGACGAAGAGATCCGCCAGCTGGTGGACATCCTCATGCGCCGCCGGCAGAACAACCCGATCCTCACCGGCGAGGCCGGGGTGGGCAAGACCGCCGTGGTCGAAGGTTTCGCCCTGCGCATCGTCGCCGGCGACGTGCCACCGGCGCTCAAGGACGTCGAACTGCGCAGCCTCGACGTCGGCCTGCTGCAGGCCGGCGCCAGCATGAAGGGCGAATTCGAACAGCGCCTGCGCCAGGTCATCGAGGACGTCCAGGCCTCGCCCAAGCCGATCATCCTGTTCATCGACGAAGCCCATACCCTGGTCGGCGCCGGGGGCGCCGCCGGCACCGGCGACGCGGCCAACCTGCTCAAGCCGGCCCTGGCCCGCGGCACCCTGCGCACCGTGGCCGCCACCACCTGGGCCGAGTACAAGAAGCACATCGAGAAAGACCCGGCCCTGACCCGGCGCTTCCAGGTGGTACAAGTGGCCGAGCCCTCGGAAGACAAGGCGCTGCTGATGATGCGCGGCGTGGCCTCGACCATGGAACAGCACCACCAGGTACAGATCCTCGACGAAGCCCTGGAGGCGGCGGTCAAGCTGTCCCATCGCTACATCCCGGCGCGCCAGTTGCCGGACAAGTCGGTGAGCCTGCTGGACACCGCCTGCGCCCGAGTCGCCATCAGCCTGCATGCGGTGCCGGCCGAGGTGGACGACAGCCGTCGGCGCATCGAAGCGCTGGAAACCGAACTGCAGATCATCGCCCGGGAACAGGCGATCGGCGTCGCCATCGGCCAGCGCCAGGTCAACAGCGAGAACCTGCTGGCCGCCGAGCGTGAGCGCCTGGCCGAGCTGGAAAGCCGCTGGAGCGAAGAAAAGACCCTGGTGGACGAGTTGCTGGCCACCCGCGCCCAACTGCGCGAGAACGTCGGCCTGGTGGACAGCGACGCGGGCGATGAAGGCCACGGCCTGCGCGAGAAACTGGTGGACCTGCAACAACGCCTCAGCGCCCTGCAGGGCGAGAACCCGCTGATCCTGCCGACCGTGGACTACCAGGCGGTGGCCTCGGTGGTGGCCGACTGGACCGGGATCCCGGTGGGTCGCATGGCCCGCAATGAAATCGAGACCGTGCTCAACCTCGACCAGCACCTGAAGAAGCGCATCATCGGCCAGGACCACGCCCTGCAGATGATCGCCAAGCGCATCCAGACCTCCCGCGCGGGCCTGGACAACCCCAACAAGCCGATCGGCGTGTTCATGCTCGCCGGCACCTCCGGGGTGGGCAAGACCGAGACCGCCCTGGCCCTGGCCGAAGCCATGTACGGCGGCGAGCAGAACGTCATCACCATCAACATGAGCGAGTTCCAGGAAGCCCACACCGTGTCCACCCTCAAGGGTGCCCCGCCCGGCTACGTCGGCTACGGCGAAGGCGGCGTGCTGACCGAAGCGGTGCGGCGCAAGCCCTACAGCGTGGTGCTGCTCGATGAAGTGGAAAAAGCCCACCCGGACGTGCACGAGATCTTCTTCCAGGTGTTCGACAAGGGCGTCATGGAAGACGGCGAAGGCCGCATGATCGACTTCAAGAACACCCTGATCCTGCTCACCACCAACGCCGGCACCGAGCTGATCGCCGATGTCTGCAAGAACCCGCAGGACGTGCCGGAGCCGGAAGAGATCGCCAAGGCCCTGCGCCAGCCGCTGCTGGAGATCTTCCCGCCGGCACTGCTGGGCCGCCTGGTGACCATCCCCTACTACCCGCTGAGCGACGAGATGCTCAAGGCCATCACCCGCCTGCAGCTGGGGCGGATCAAGAAACGCGTGGAGAGCACCCACAAGGTGGGCTTCGACTTCGACGACGCGGTGGTCGACCTGATCGTCTCGCGCTGCACCGAGACCGAAAGCGGTGGCCGCATGATCGACGCCATCCTGACCAACAGCCTGCTGCCGGACATGAGCCGCGAGTTCCTCACGCGCATGCTCGAAGGCAAGGCCCTGGCCGGAGTGCGCATCAGCCAGCGGGACAACGAACTGCACTACGACTTCAGCGAGCCAAACTAAGAGTCAGCGGCAAGCGGCAAGCTCCAGGCTTGTAGCTAGCAACTTGCAGCTTGCCGCTGCTTTCCCCCTTCAACGAGACTGACGATGCTATTTCAGCAATCCACACGACTGGCGCAGGTCAACTGCCCCCTGGGCCCGGATGTCCTGCTGCTCAAGAGCATGGGCGGCGGCGAGGAGCTGGGGCGCCTGTTCGACTACCAGCTGCAACTGACTTCCAGCGACGCGGCCATCGACCTCAACCAGCTGCTGGGCAAGCCCATGGGCTTGAGCGTGCAGCTGGACGGCGGCGGCCAGCGGCATTTCCACGGCATCGTGGCGCGTTGCAGCCAGAACATCGACACCGGCCAGTTCGCCAGCTACCAGGTGACGCTGCGGCCCTGGCTGTGGTTGCTCAGCCGCACCTCCGACTGCCGGATTTTCCAGAACCTGAGCATTCCGCAGATCATCAAGCAGGTGTTCCGCGACCTGGGTTTCTCGGATTTCGAAGACGCCCTGAGCCGTCCCTACCGCGAGTGGGAATACTGCGTGCAGTACCGGGAGACCAGCTTCGACTTCGTCAGCCGGTTGATGGAGCAGGAAGGCATCTACTACTTCTTCCGCCACGAGAAGGACCGCCATGTGCTGGTGCTCGCCGACGCCTACGGCGCCCACGGCAGCGTGCCCGGCTACGCCTCGGTGCCCTACTACCCCCGCGACGAACAGCAACGCGAGCGCGACCATATCTTCGACTGGCACCTGGCCCAGGAAGTCCAGCCCGGCTCCCTGGAGCTCAACGACTACGACTTCCAGCGCCCCAGCGCGCGGATCGACGTGCGCTCGGCCATGCCGCGCCCGCACACCGGCGGCGACTATCCGCTGTACGACTATCCCGGCACCTACGTACAGAGCAGCGACGGCGAGCACTATGCGCAGACCCGCATCGAGGCCCTGCAAAGCCTGCACGAGCGCATCGAGCTCAGCGGCAACGCCCGTGGCCTGGGAGTGGGCAACCTGTTCAGCCTCACCGGCTTCAGCCGCCAGGACCAGAACCGCGAGTACCTGATCGTCGGCATCCGCTACTACCTGGTCCAGGAAAGCCTGGAGAGCGGCGGCGGCGGTGGTGGCGCGCAGTTCGAAAGCCACCTGACCTGCATCGACTCCCAGCAGAGCTTCCGGCCCCTGGCCAGCACCCACAAGCCGCTGGTCCAGGGCCCGCAGACCGCGCGGGTGGTGGGTCCTGCCGGCGAGGAGATCTGGACCGACCAGTACGGCCGGGTCAAGGTGCACTTCCACTGGGATCGCCATGACCAGTCCAACGAAAACAGCTCCTGCTGGATCCGCGTGTCCCAGGCCTGGGCCGGCAAGAACTGGGGCTCGATGCAGATCCCGCGGATCGGCCAGGAGGTCATCGTCAGCTTCCTCGAGGGTGACCCCGACCGCCCGATCATTACCGGTCGGGTGTACAACGCCGAGCAGACCGTGCCCTACGACCTGCCGGCCAATGCGACCCAGAGCGGCATGAAGAGCCGCTCGAGCAAGGGCGGCTCGCCGGCCAACTTCAACGAAATCCGCATGGAGGACAAGAAGGGCGCCGAGCAGCTGTACATCCATGCCGAGCGCAACCAGGACATCGTGGTCGAGGTCAACGAGAGCCACTCGGTGGGCAACAACCGCAACAAGAGCATCGGCCACGACGAGTTCGTGACCATCGGCAACAAGCGGGTGCGCATCGTCCGGCACGTGGATGAACTGACGGTGGGCGAGAAGAAACTCGACAGCATCGGCCAGAGCTACGTGATCGAGGTCGGCGAGCGCCTGCGCCTGGTCTGCGGCGCCAGCATCCTGGAGCTCAACGCCAGCGGCCAGATCAACCTGTGCGGGGTCAACATCAGCGTCCACGCCTCCAGCGACGCGCAGATCAATACCGGCGGCGTATTGCACCTGAACAATGGCGGCGGCCCGGGCACCACCACTGAAGGCCAGGGCGTACAAGGCGCCATTACTGCCAAGGTCAGCGCGGTCTTCCCCACCCCCAAGGGTTAATCAAAGGACACATGGGTCATGACCTATCGCCTCAACGAACTGCAGTTCCAGCCGCCAGCCGGCGAACTGCAGGACGCCTCGATCAACATCCTCAAGTTCCCGGACCTGGGCACTTCGCTGATCGTCAGCCGCAGCCTGCTGGGCGACGGCGAAACCCTGGAGAGCAGCCTGGCCAGCCAACTGCAACGCCTGGAGCAGCAGGTGCAGGAGCTGCGCGCGCAGGCACCGCAGCCAGTGCTGGTGGGGCCGGCCAAGGAGATCCAGGCCATGGAGCTGCGCAGCCAGTTCAACAAGGGCAAGGAACGCGTATTCCAGTACCAGCTGGCGCTGGTGCTACCCGGCACCCGACAGATGCTCGCCATGAGCTACGTCAAGGCCCAGAAGCTCGGCGACGCCGAAGCCGCGCATTGGCAGCAGATCAAGAACACCCTGGTCCTGGGCTGAGGCTCGCACATGTCTGATGCACTCTGGGCCGCCCGCCTGGGCGACGGGCTGGAACACACCTCGATGATGGCCGACATCCTCGGCGGTGTACTGGAGGTCGCGGCCAACGTTGCCATCGGCGCCCTGGCGACCATGGCAGTCGCTGCGGCAGCCGGCATCACCGTGGCCACCGGCGGCCTCGGTGCCTGCGTGCTAGGGCTGGTGGTGGGCGTGGTGGTGGGCGTGGTCATGAGCAAGACCGGCGCCGACAAGGGCTTGAGCAGTTTATGCGAGGACATAGGCAACGCACTGTTCCCGCCCTCGATCCAGGCCACCATCGCCAGCGGCTCGAAAAAGGTCCTCACCAACAACAAGCCGGCGGCCCGCGCGGCCGGTATCGCCCCGCCGTCGCAGATCAACGGCGACGGTGCCGAAGAAGGCGAAGCCACCGACACGCCTTCGGCCACCCCGGAGGAAGGCCCGGGCTTTCTCGACATGGCCACGGAATTCTTCTCGCAGATGTGGCGGCCCACCGTGGCCTCCCCTGCCCCTGGCTCCGAACCCAGGGACCAGGACCTGATCACCTGTACCAAGCACCCGCCCATGCCACCGCAGTACCTGGCCGAGGGTTCGGAGAAGGTCAGCATCGACGGCCAGCCGGCAGTGCGCAGCGGCGATCGCAGCACCTGCGACGCCAAGGTGGTATCGGCCGGCCCCATTTCCCCCAACGTCACCATCGGCGGCGGCTCGGTGGTGGTACGCGAGATCCGCAGTGGCAAGACCCCGGGGGTGGGCCTGGCGGTGACCGTGCTGATGATGCTCAAGGGCGGCAAGGGCAAGTTCCTCAGCAACCTGCCGTGCATGCTGATGTCGGGGGTCAATTCCTTTGTGGTCAGCCAGGCAACGGGAGCGCTGACCCAAGCCATCGCCGGCTCGCCGAACCCGGTGCACGCAGCGACCGGGGCCAAGGTTCTGGGGGATGACGAGGACCTGGACTTCGCCTTGCCCGGTGTGCTGCCCATCGACTGGCAGCGTGTCTACAACAGCCTCGATGAACGCCGGGACGGGTTGTTCGGCGCAGGCTGGAGCGTGAATTACGAGATCTGCGTGCAGCTCCACGCTCACCCCGAAGGCGGTGAACGCCTGATCTACACCGATGAACAGGGACGACGGATCGATATGGGGTCGATCCCCCTCGGTGGCGCGGTATTCAGCGATGGTGAAGGACTCAGCGTAAGGCGCAACCACGACGGCCGGCTGCTGATCGAAAGCGAGGACGGCCTGTACCGACTGTTCGAACCCACGCCAGGCAACCCCGAGCACTTGCGCCTGAGCCAGTTGGGAGATCGCAACGACAACCGCATTCACCTGGACTATGACACCAGCGGACTCCTTAGCCGCCTGCGCGACGCCTTCGATCAGGTCCAGGTTGAACTGATCTACAGCCCGCAGTGGCCCGGTCGGGTAGCGCAGATCGAGCGCCTGTACCCCGATCAACAGCGCGAAGTGCTGGTCAGCTACACCTATGACAGCCAAGGCGACCTGGCCGAGGTGCGCGATGCCAGCCAGCAGTTGCAGCGCCACTTTGCCTACGATCATGCCCGGCGCATGGTCGAGCACTGGCTACCCACCGGGCTGCGCTGCTTCTATGAGTGGGCCTGGATCGATGAGCGCGAATGGCGGGTGGTGCGCCACTACACTGACGAAGGCGACGAATACCGCTACGACTACGACCTGCAGGCAGGCGTCACCCGCATCACCGACAGCTTGCAACGCCAGAGCCTGCGGCGCTGGAACAGCCAGCGGCAGATCACCGAATACACCGATAACCTGGGACAGACCTGGCAGTTCCAATGGAACGACGAGCGCCAGTTGCTCGCAGCGATCGACCCCATGGGCGGCCAATATCAATTCGAGTATGACGATGCCGGCAATCTCTGCCGCAGCATCGACCCCCTGGGCCGCAGCGAGTCGACCCTGTGGCTGGAACACTGGTCCCTGCCACTGGCGGAAATCGACGCTGCCGGCAATACCTGGACCTACCAGTACGACGCCCGGGGCAACTGCACTCGCGAAACCGATCCTCTGGGCCACAGCACCCTCTACCGCTATGACTCACGGGGCCTGGTGCGGGAAGTAATCGACGCCAGCGGCAAAAGCAAGACGCTGGAATGGAACGACCAGGGACAGCTGCTGCAACAGATCGACTGCTCGGGTTACCCCACCCGTTTCAGCTATGACCGCCAAGGCTATCTGCAGGTCATTACCAACGCCCTGGGCGAGCGCCAGACCTTCCACTACAACGCCCAGGGGCGCTTGTTGCAAAGCCGGCTGCCGGATGGCCGCAGCGAACACTACCAGCGCGACGCCAGTGGCCTGCTGACCGGCTATATCGACCCGGCGGGCCACAGCACAGGGTATCAATACGATCGCCGGGGACAGGTACGCTTGCGCACCGATCCCCACGGCCGGCAGGTGCAGTTCGGCTATGACGCCTTTGGCCGCCTGCAGGTACTGACCAATGAAAACGGAGAAAGCTACCGCTTCACCTGGGACGCTGGTGATCGCCTGGTGCAACAGCAGGACCTCGACGGCAGCGCCCGATGCTATGCCTACGACCGCCTGGACCAGGTCACCCGGCTGGAGTTCGTGCCCGCGCCCCAGGCCCCGGGAGCGCCGGCCGTAGAGCCCATCGTCCATCACTTGCAGCGCGATGCCGTGGGTCGCTTGATCGGCAAGACCACCGACGACGGGCATACCCAATACCACTACGATCCGCTGGATCAACTGACGGCGGTGCAATTCACCGATATCGCCGGCCAGCAGCAAAATCTGGCTTTCGCCTACGATGCCCTCGGCCAGTTGCTCTCGGAACAGGGCCCCGAGGCCAGCCTGCACTACCAATACGACGAGCTGGGTAATCCCACCCGTACTCGCCTGCCGGATGGCCGCTGGCTCAACCGCTTGTATTACGGCAGCGGCCATCTGCACCAGATCAACCTCGACGGCCAGCCCATCAGCGACTTCGAACGCGACCGGCTGCACCGCGAAGTGTTGCGGACCCAGGGCCAGATCAGCAGCCACAGTGAATATGACCGCGGCGGGCGCCTGCGCGCTCGCCTGCGGCGCTCGACACAAGCGCCGGGCAACCCTTCGCTGGAACTGCAGAAGCACTTCGACTTCGACCCT
>NZ_JBJJLO010000054.1:0-39054 GCF_046230915.1 Pseudomonas sp. KCJK8993 | reverse complement strand
CGGCCATGTCCGCCGCCACCAGGCTTTCGAAGGGCTGGCCGAAGCCGACCAGGGCGGCGTAGTAGCAGGCGTGCATCTCGGCGATACGGCCAATCACTCCCGGTCGATAGCCCCGGGCGATGGACCAGGCCTCGCTCACTGCGGGAACCTCCCCCCGGCGCACCGCACCCAAAGCCTGGGCATAGTCGGCAATACCCGCCGCGGCGCGCTCCTGCCCGGCCGGACTCAAGTGCGCCAGGGCAGCGACGACCTGGGTGCAGGCGAAACGGTCGATGGCGCCTAGAGTCCTGCGACCCTGGCGGGTGAGGCGCAACGTCTTCGAGCGGGCATCCCCTTCGTGGGACTCCTCGACGACCTCTCCGGCGTCCACCAGCTTGCGCACCAGGCGGCTGATGCTGGACTTTTCCAGCCCCAGTACCCGTACCAGGTCACTGGCGGTCAAGGCGTTGCCCTGCCCGATCTCCAGCAACGCATGCACCGCCGAGGGCGGGTAATCGGTGGCAGCCAGTGTGGCCTGCATGAAGCCCAGCTCACGGACCATGTGCCGAGAGGCCTGGCGAAGGGACTGGACAAGGGCGGCGGACGGATTCGGCATGGGAGGCGCCTCTGGACTGGTCAGATAGTTGTACCTTGCAACATTACTGACCAGCAAGCGCCCGTAGCTGCCCACCTCGACACACGACAGAACAGCCCTTCGATAGCGATAAAAAAACCATGCATCCACTAATGAGAAGCATTACCATAAACGCCCTTTCGACCTGACCACGGAATGTCTAGCCATGGCCCTCCTTCCCCAGCAGCAACACAGCGTGGGCGAGTTGTATGTCCAGCACCATGGCTGGGTAGTGCAGCTGCTGCGGCGCAAGCTCGGCAACCGGGAGCAGGCCCTGGACCTGGCGCAAGACACCTTCGTCCGCCTGCTACGCAACCAGCCCCTGCCTGAGCTGCATGAACCACGGGCCTACCTCAATACCGTCGCCAGCCGCCTGTGCGGGCAGTACTTTCGCCGCCAGGCATTGGAGCGGGCCTATAGGGAATCCCTGGCACAGCTGGAGCCCGAACATCAGCCATCGCCGGAAACCCGCCTGCTGATCCTGGAAACCCTCGATACCATCGGCCAGGTACTCGATGGCCTGGGCACCCGGGTGCGGGAGATTTTCCTGCTCTCGCAACTGGAAGGCCTGACCTACCCGCAGATCGCCGAGCGTTTGCAGTTGTCGGTCAACGTGGTGCAAAAAGCCATGCTCAAGGCTCTGCGTCACTGCTACACCGCCGTATACCCCACATGAATCCGTTCCAGCCCCAGGATCAACAAGGACCTGTGCCACCGCAGGTACTGGAACAGGCATTGCACTGGTGGGTATGCCTGCAATCAGGCCAGGACGATGCTGGGCAAGCCGCCGCTTGTGAAGCATGGCGCCAGGCCGACCCGCAACACGAACTGGCCTGGCAACGCCTGGCTGGCCTGGGTAGCGGCCTGCGCGACAGCACCGCCAGCCTGCCCGCCGCTCAAACTCGCCAACTGCTGCAAACCCGCGGCAATCACTCACGCCGGACCCTGCTCAAGGGCCTCACCGGCCTCGGGCTGTTGGCCGCCAGCGGCTGGAGCGTACGGGAGCGCATCTTGCTGCCGGAGCTGTTCAGCGACTATCGCACCGGCACCGGACAGCGCCGCCAATTGCAGCTGGCTCCAAGTATCGATCTGCAACTGGATACCCGTACTGCCGTGGACATCGAGACCGATGCCGTGGGCCGGCATCTGCGCTTGAACAGCGGTCGCCTGCTGCTGAGCCTGGGCAGCCTTACCCCTGTGCAGATCCATACCGCCGACGCCTGGGTGGTCCCGGCACCGTTGACACGCCTGATGGTCAGCATCGGCCTGCCAGGACGCATGGCGACCCAGGTCCAGGTGATCGCCGGCCATGCCACGCTCAAACGCCCTGGAGACAATGACCTGGTCCTGGATGGCAACCAGCAGGTACGCATCCATGCGACGAACAACGATCCAGTCCACCCCCTGCCAGCATCCGCCAGCGCCTGGACCCAAGGCCAACTGATCGCTGAACGCATGCCGCTAGCCGAGGTGCTCGCCGAACTCGACCGTTACCGTCCAGGCATTCTGCGCTGCGCCGACGAGGTCGCGATGCTGCGGGTTTCCGGGGCATTTTCCGTGGATCGTCCCGAGGCCAGCCTCGAGTTGCTGGCGCGTACCCTGCCAATCCGCATTCAGCGGGTAATGGGCTACTGGGCCACGGTAGTAGCGGCCTGATTTTTTTTCACTTCAGGCGGCAGTTTTTTCCAACTCATGCATCAAGACCAGGGTAGAGGCTGAAAACCAGCCCAGCGCCAGACCTTCTCAACCCATGGACTTTCTTTATGCAGACTCGCTTCACGCCCCTTGCCGCTACGTTGCGCGCGGTCGTCATCGGCCTTGCCATCGCCAGTTGCAGCCCGCCCTTGCTGGCTGCGGATATCCCGCCTGTGAGCTATGACATCGCGCCAGGCAGCCTGGACCAGGTACTGGGCGCCTTTGGCCAGCAGTCCGGGACCCTGATCGCCGCCGACTCGACACTGACCCAGAGCCTACGTAGCCCAGGCCTCAAGGGCCGCTTCGCCGTCAGCGAGGGGCTGCAACGGCTACTGGCCCCGCTGGGTCTGGTGGCCGTGAAAGAAGGCGAAGGCTACCGGGTTCAAGTGGCCCCCGCGCCAGCCAACGGCCCATTGCAGCTGGGAACGACCAGCGTCGTTGCCAACCAGTTAGGGACCGTCACCGAAGGCACGGGCTCCTATACACCGGGCACCATCGCCACGGCCACGCGCCTGGTGCTGACGCCACGGGAAACACCACAGTCGGTTTCTGTCATCACTCGTCAGGTCATCGACGACTTCGGGCTCAACTCCATCGATGATGTCATGCGCCATACCCCGGGCATCACCGTGTCGACTTATGACAGTGAACGCACCAACTACTATGCCCGCGGTTTCTCTATCCAGAGCTTCCAGTACGACGGCATTCCCACCACGCGCAGCAGCGCCTACTCGGCCGGCCATACCCTGACCGACATGGCGATCTACGACCGGGTCGAAGTGCTCAAGGGCGCCAGCGGCCTGCTCACCGGCGCGGGGGGCCCTGGCGGCACCATCAACCTGGTACGCAAGAAACCGACCAGCGAGTTCAAGGGACATATCGACCTGGGTGCCGGCTCCTGGAACAACTACCGCTCGGAGATCGACCTCAGTGGCCCGCTCACCGAAACCGGCAACGTTCGCGGGCGGGCGGTAGCGGCGTATCAGGACAAGCAAGCGTTCATGGACCACTATCAGCGCAAGACCAGCGTCTACTACGGCATCCTTGAAATGGACCTGACGCCCGACACCCTGCTGACACTGGGCGCCGACTACCAGGACAACAATCCGCGTGGTTCCAGCTGGTCCGGCAGCCAGCCGCTCTACGATGCCTCGGGCAACGCCTTGAAGATGTCACGCTCATTCAACAACGGCGCCAAATGGAGTCGCTGGGAACAGTACACCCGCACAGTGTTCGCGACCCTGGAACACAGTTTCGCCAACGGCTGGGTCGCCAAGGGACAGTACAACCATCAACTCAACGGCTATGACGCGCCCCTGGGTTCGATCACTCCCGATGACCCCGTTATCGGTTCGATCTACGCCAACAAGTTCACCGGTGAAACCACCAGCGATAGTCTCGACGCCTATGTTTCCGGCCCTTTCAGCTTTGCCGGGCGTGACCACGAGATGGTGATCGGTACTTCCACGTCTCGTTCGCACTGGAAAGGCAAGGACTACGGCGCACCTACCTACTTCGGCAACGCCTACGATTTCTTCTCCTGGAAGGGCAAGAGCATCGAGCCGGACTGGGGATCGCCAACCTCGCTCAACAATGAAGTCACCCGCCAGACCGGTATCTATATGACCGGGCGCTTCAGCCTCATGGATGACCTCAAACTGTTGCTGGGAACTCGCATAGCCAACTACCAGGTCACTGGCACCTCCGATGCCAAGGACACCGGCAAGGTGATTCCCTACGCTGGCCTGACCTACGATCTCGATGACCATTTCTCGCTGTATGCCAGCTACAGCGAGATCTTCCTGCCGCAGACGCAGTTCCGCGACCGTAACAAGAAGATGATCGAGCCTAACGAAGGCAAGAACTACGAAGTTGGCATCAAGGGCGAGTTCTTCGATGGCCGCCTGAACTCCAGCCTCGCCTACTTCGAACTGCATGAAGAAAATCGCGCGATAGCGGACCTGGAGTTCAACAAAAGCCAGGCCAATATGCTTGCCTATAAGCCCGTGACCGCTAAGACCAAGGGATATGAAGCCGAGATATCCGGTGAGCTGATGCCCAACTGGCAGGTACAGGCCGGTTACACCCACAAGATCATGCGCGATAAGGCTGGGCAGAAGGTGTCGACCTGGGAGCCCGAGGACCAGCTCAACTTCTACACCACCTACAAGCTCAGCGGCCCACTGGACAAGCTGACTCTGGGCGGTGGAGCCCGCTGGCAAGGCGAAGGCTGGCAGGTGATCAACAACAAGCCCAAGAAGACCCAGGAAAAGCTAACCCAGGATCCTTACTGGCTGGTGGACCTGATGGCGCGCTATCAGATCACCGAGAATCTTTCCACCACCCTCAACGTCTACAACCTGTTCGACAAGCGCTACTACACCAACATCGGGTTCTTCGAGTCGGCCTACTATGGCGACCCACGCAACGTGATGGTCAGCACCCGCTGGAACTTCTGACCCGATCCGCCCGGCGCCTGCCGGGCGATCACTGGAGGCTCGACGAAAATCTATACGACCTTCCTGGCGACATCTGTTAAAACGCGGCTTTGATTCCTCCATGGTGCCCCTCGCATGTCCCCCTTCCTGCCCCAGCGCCTGCGTCGCCGCTGGCTCCCCCTGCTGTGCATGGCCCTGCTGGTCATTGGCCTGCCAACCAGTTGCGCGGTGCTGCAGCACAAGGAACGCCAGCTGGTGTTTCGCATCGAGCCCGGTACCGCCGGCTGGTTCCACGGCCTGCCGCAGGCGGTGCGGGAGCTGGAGCTCAAGTCCAGCCGCTTCAAGACCGGACAGAACATCCATGCCTGGTGGTGGCCGGCGCAACGCGCCGATGCGCCCGCGATCCTCTACCTGCACGGGGTGCGCTGGAACCTCACCGGCCAGCTGTTTCGCATCGAGCAGTTGCACGCCCTGGGCTACTCGGTGCTGGCCATCGACTACCGGGGTTTTGGCCAGAGCCACGGCGAGCTGCCCTCCGAGGCCAGCGTCTATGAAGATGCCCGCGTGGCCTGGGAACGCCTCGAGCTATTGCAGCCCGAGGCGGGCAAGCGCCTGATCTACGGCCACTCCCTGGGCGGCGCGGTGGCCATCGACCTGGCCGCCGAGTTGGGTCGCCAGGCCGCCAGCGAGCAGCGCCCGGTGGCCGCGCGTGGCCTGATCGTCGAATCCACCTTCACTACCCTGGGCGATGCGGCAGCGGCAGTGACCAAGACCCGCCTGCCGGTACGCTGGGTGATGTCGCAGAAGTTCGACTCCATCGACAAGATCGCCGACATCGGCATGCCGTTGCTGGTGGTCCACGGCCTCAAGGACGACTACGTCCCCGCCCGCTTGAGCCAACAACTGTTCGCCGCGGCACTGCCACCGAAAAGACTGCTGCTGGTGCCCGGCGGCACCCATAACAACAGCATGAACCTGGCCGGCAAGGACTACGCCGTGGCGATCGGTGCATTGTTGAACCACCAGCCCGCCACCGGCCTGGCCAGCCAACCTCCTGCCCGCCGGCACGAAACCCTGTAGCCGCTGTCGAGCCCGCGAGGCTGCGACACGGCCCGCAGGGCCTTCAGCGAACGCTCGACCAACACCGCTCTGGTGGCCGCTACGTGCCCGGCGCAGCCTGCGGCAGCGATTACACCCAGGGCTTCATTGCGCGGTGGCGCGGGCCAGGCGCCAGCTCGACCAGCCATAGAGCATCAGCGCCAGGGCCGCCAGGGCGCCGCCGGCCACGCCGACATAGGCGAACCCCAGTTGCCCGCCGACCCAGCTGCCGAGCAAGGCGCCACCGCCGATGCCGATGTTGTAGATCCCGGAGAACATCGCCATCGCCACGTCGGTGGCGTCCGGCGCCAGGGTCAGGACCTTGGACTGCAGCGAGAGGCCGAACCCCATGATCGCCATGCCCCAGACCACGCTCAGCGCCACCAGCGACCCGACATGCCCGTTGAGCGGCAGCAACAGGCCCAGGCACAGCATCAACAGGGTCACCGCCACCAGCAGGAAACCCTGGGGGCTGTGGCGGTGCAGGCGGCTGAACAGCAGCGAGCCGATGATCCCCGAGCCGCCGAACACCAGCAGCACCAGGGTCACCACGTCGCCGCCCAGGCCCGAGGCCACCTTGATGAAGGGCTCGACGTAGCTGTAGGCGGTGAACTGCGCCGTCACCACCATGGCCGTCAACACGTAGGCCGCCACCAGCGCCGGGCGCTTGAACAGCAGCGGCAGGCTGCGCAGCGAACCGGAGTTCTGGCTGGGCAACAGCGGCAAGGTACGGATCAGCCACAGCACCAGCAGTGCCGCCAGGCCGGCGATCACGCTGAAGGTGGTGCGCCAGCCCAGGGCCTCGCCCAGCAGGCGCCCCAGGGGAATGCCCAGGACCATGGCCAGCGAGGTGCCGGTGGCCAGCAGGCCGAGGGCCTGTACCTGTTTGCCCGCCGGGGCCAGGCGCACCGCCAGGGAGGCGGTGATCGACCAGAACAATGCGTGGGCCAGGGCGATGCCGATGCGACTGAGCATCAACAGGCCGAAGCTGGTGGCCAGGCTGGACAGCACGTGGCTGAGGATGAACAAGCCGAACAGCAGCGTGAGCAAGCGCCGGCGCTCGACGTTGCGGGTCAGCAGCATCACCGGCAGCGAGGTCAGGGACACCACCCAGGCGTAGATGGTCAGCATCAGCCCGACCTGTTCGCTGGCCAGGTCGAAGCTCGCGCCGATGGCGCTCAGGAGCCCGACCGGGACGAATTCGGTGGTGTTGAAGACAAAGGCGGCCAGGGCCAACGCGATGACCGACTGCCAGTTACCTTGGGGTGTCGCCTGGGGATTGCTCATGTCGGGGACGTACTACTCGTTCGAAGGTGGAGCGGATCCTGGATCCGAGAAAAAACCAGGCCCGTCTGGTAGCGCTGTCTGGCGCCCACGACGAGCGCAGCCAGGGTAATGAGTCGCAGGTTAGCCAGGGCTTACATCAAGCGCGGTATCGAGGACGCCCATGGCCAGCGCCACCACCTTGCGCAGTTGCTCGGCGCTGGCGCCATCCCGGGCTTGCACCGACAGGCCATGCAGCACCGTAGAGTAATAATCGCCCAGGGAAGTTGCATCGCCATGACCTGCCAGTTCCCCCGACTGCACCGCCACCTGCAGCCGCTGGACGATGCTGGCGGTGCGCGCCCGCCGGTGCTCGGCCAGCCACTGGCGCACGCCGTCGTTGTCGCTGGAGCAGTTCACCGCCGAGGACACCACCATGCAGCCCAGGGGCTGGCCTGGCCGGGTATAGAGTTGCACGGCCTCATTGAGCAGGCGGGCGATGGCGGCTCGGGCACTGGGCTCTTCGGCCAGGGCCCGATCGGCGAAACCACCCTCTTGGCTCTCGTACAGCTCGATGGCTTCGCGAAACAGCGCCTCCTTGGAACCGAAGGCAGCGTAGATCCGTGCCGAGGCGATGCCCAGCGCAGCCACCAGGTCGGCCATGGAGGTGGTTTCGAAACCACGGGCCCAGAACAGTTCGAGCGCCTGGCGCAACGCCTGGTTGCGGTCGAATTCGCGGGGTCTTCCAGCCATGGGAGTCAGGTATCTCGTCAGGATGAGCGGCGATCGGTGTGGCCCGATCGCCGGCCGGCACGGGGCGCCGGGACGAAATGATATTAGATTTGCGCGCTCCCCGGGCCATTTTCCCTGCCCGGGGACGACGGTCGAGGCTCAGCCCGCCTGCTCTTCCAGGAACGGCAGCAAGTGGCCAAGGAAAGCCTCTGGCGCCTCCTCCATGATGAAGTGCCCGCAGTCCGGCACGATGGCGCCACGCAGATCGCTGGCCCGGCCCTGCAGGGTCAGCAGCGGAGCATCGTTGGTAGCGTGCTCGGCGCCGATGGCCAGCACCGGCATTGCCAGCAACCGTTCGGCGCGCTGCTGGTTCTGGCGCACGGTCTCGGGAATCGCCCGGTAGTAGGCGAAGCCCGCACGCAGGCCACCCGGCACAGCATAGGCCTGGATGTACTCCTCGGTGGCCACTGCATCGCGGCGGTGGGACCACTTGTCGAAGATGTAGTTGAGGTAGACCCGCTCGCGGCCGGCGATCAGCGCTTCCGGCAAATCGCGCAACTGGTTGAACATGAAGTGCCAAAGAAAGATGTTCTGCCCCGGCTCGACGAAGATCGGCGGCGCCTCGGCCAGCCCCGGGATCACCGCCTCGGTCAGCGCCAGGCGCTCCACCGCCTCGGGCCGGTCGCTGGCCAGGGCGTAGGCGACCCACATGCCTACGTCATGGCCAACCACGCTGTAGCGTTCGAACCCCAGCTGCTCCATCACTCGGTGCAGCACATCGGCCACGGCGCCGGTGTCGTAGCCGTGCTCCGGACGATCGGATTGCCCGGTGCCCGGCGGGTCCACGGCGATGGCCTGGAAGCCCCGGGCGGCCAGGGCCTGGATCACCTCGCGCCAGGCGTACCAGGTCTGCGGCCAGCCGGGAATCAGCAGCACCGGCCGGCCACTGCCGGCACTGACGCAATGGATCCGCTGGCCGTCGATGCGCACGTAGCGATGGGCCAGGCCGTTGGCATCGACCTGGGTGTTGTCGGTAAAGGCATTCATCAATAGTGATCTCCGTGGGCAAGGTTCAGGCGATGCCGAGCATGGCGTCGATCTGTTGGCGGTCGATGCGGGCACCGGCGAAGTCGTCGAAGATCCGTTCGGTGACGCGGATCATGTGGCGGTTGATGAACTCCACGCCTTCCCGGGCGCCGTCCTCCTGGTCCTTGAGGCAGCACTCCCACTCCAGGGTCGCCCAGCCGCCGTAGTCGTATTGCGCCAGCTTGGAAAAGATCCCCTTGAAATCCACCTGGCCGTCGCCGAGCGAACGGAACCGCCCGGCCCGCTCGACCCAGGCGCTGTAGCCGCCGTAGATGCCCTGGCGCCCGCTGGGATTGAACTCGGCATCCTTGACGTGAAACATGCGGATGCGCTCGTGGTAGATGTCCAGGTACGCCAGGTAGTCCAGTTGCTGCAGCACGAAGTGGCTGGGATCGAAAAGGATGTGGCAACGCGGATGCCGGTCCACCAGGTCGAAGAAGCGCTCGAAGCTGGTGCCGTCGTGCAGGTCCTCGCTGGGGTGGATCTCGTAGCACAGGTTGACCCCTTGCTCGTCGCAGGTGTCGA
Organism: Pseudomonas sp. KCJK8993; assembly: GCF_046230915.1. Taxonomy (NCBI): domain Bacteria; kingdom Pseudomonadati; phylum Pseudomonadota; class Gammaproteobacteria; order Pseudomonadales; family Pseudomonadaceae; genus Pseudomonas; species Pseudomonas sp. KCJK8993. The sequence continues at coordinate 29,604 of NZ_JBJJLO010000054.1, read as the reverse complement.
GGATCGGCCGCCAGCGCCGCGCCAGTTCGGCGAACGCGGTCTCGATCAGGCCGTCGGGGCGCTGGGGAAAGGGAAACAGGTAGGGCCAGGCCAGCGAGCCGGAGAAAGTGCCCATGTCAGCAAGCCCCAGGCGCCGGGAAGCCCGCGCCGCCAGTTGCATGCGTTCCATGGCCCAGTCGGTGCGCGCCTTGGGATTGCCGCGCAGGGCCTGGGGGGCGAAGTTGTCGCACATCGCGTCGTAGGCCGGGTGTACCGCCACCATCTGGCCGAAGATGTGGGTGGTCAGCTCGCTGATCACCAGGCCGTGCTCGGCCAGTTGGCCCTTGACCTCATCGCAGTAGTCCTGGCTGTGCGCCGCCGTGGCGACATCGAACAGCCGCTCGTCCCAGGCCGGGATCTGCAACGCCTTGAAGCCCAGGTCGGCGGCCCAGCGGGCGATGCCCGGCAGATCGTTGAATGGCGCCGTGTCGGCGCTGAACTGCGCCAGGTGCAGGCTGGGGCCCTTGAGGGTTTTCATCGAACGCTCCTATTATTTGTCGATTGACAACGAATAGGAACAAGCCGCTGCCAACGTCAACCGTTCAAGCGCCGGACAGGCCATGGCGCAGGCCTTCGCCGCCACCGGGAAAAACGCCAGGGCCCAGGTCAATCAATGTCTCCAGCATCATCGACGGAGCCTGATCGCCGGCTGAAAAAAGGCCCGCGAACAGGGTCGCGGGCCGCTTTGGCGCAGGGGCGCGGAGGTCATTCGCCCGGACGGCGGTAGACCTCGCGACCGGCGAAATAGGTGCTCAGCACCTGGGTGCCGGCCAACTGCTCATCGGGAACCTGGAACACATCGCGATCGAGCACAATCAGGTCGGCCTGCTTGCCCGGGACCAGGCTGCCGATCTGCTGCTCCAGGCCGATGGCGCGGGCAGCATTGCGGGTGTAGGCATAGAACATGGCCTGGCGGTCGATACCCTCGTTCTTGTTCAACACCCCCTTGGGACCCTTGCGACTGACCGCCTGGGCGATGGCCTTCCATGGCTCGGGCGTGCTCACCGGCCAATCGCTGGCACCGGCGAGGGTGGCGCCGTTCTTCAACAACGAGCGCGCCGGGTACATGAACTGAAACTGCATGGCCGTGATGTAGGGCTTGAGCAGGTCGATGCTCAGCTCATCGGCGGAAGCCCAATACAGCTGCATCGAGGCGATCACGTCCAGCGGCTTGAAGCGCGCGAATTCCTTGGGATTGACCATTTGCAAGTGGGTGATCGAGTGCACCACGCCGCTATGGCGCTGGCGCCGGGCTTGCTCGATGCCGTTGAGCGCCTCACGCACCGCGCGATCGCCGATGGCGTGCACATGCACCAGCCAGCCACGGGCGTCGGCGGCGCTGACCAGCTCGCCGAAATGCGCCGGGTCGATCAGCAGCTCGCCGCCCTTCTGCGAGTTCTTGTAGGGCGTCAGCAACGACGCGGTCTGGGCCGGAAACTCGGCGACGCCATCGGCGAAGATCTTGATCCCCGGCAAGCTCAGGTTGGGCACATCGAGAAATTGCCGGCGTACCTGGTCCAGTACCGCAAGGTCCGCTGGCCGGCTCTTGGGATTGGCCACCATCAACGCGGCGACCCGCAGGTCCAGTTCGCCTTGCTCGGCCAGCGCCTTGTACACCGGCAAGACACCCACGGTCTGGGCCGTGGGCTGCATCGCGAACAGCGCGTCACTGGGTACCGCGTTGGCCGCCGGGTCCATCAGCGCGGTGATGCCCAGGCTGTGGTTCAGGTCCCTGGCGGCGCGCCCAGCCTCGAGCATCTGCTCGAAACTCGGCGCCGGTACCTGGGAGGTCAGGGCCGAGAGCCCGGCATCGGCGACGAAGCCATTGGGCGTGCCATCGGGATGATGACCGATGGTCGCCACCGCCTCGCCCGTCAGCGCCTTGACCCGCTGGGCGTCGATGCCGGCACGCTTGAGCATGGCGCGGTTGGCCCAGCCGGTGTGGTAGTCCCAGCCGACGAACAGGATCGGTGTATCCGCCCACTCGCCCTGGTTGAAGCGTTGCTCCAGCGCATCCACCTGGCTCCAGTAGGTGGATGGAAAACCGCTGACGCTCAGGGTATCGCCATGGCGCGCCTTGCCGTCGTCGCGCCAGCCGCGCAGGCGCCGCTCCAGTTCATCCAGCGGCAACTGCTGGCTTTCCAGGTCCGCGGCCTTGAGCTTGAGACCGCCGAAGATCGCGTGGCTGTGGCTGTCGATGAAGCCGGGCATCAGCACCTTGCCCTGCAAGTCGACCACCTGGGTGCCGGCCGCCTTGAGCGCCAGCACCTGGGCGTCGCTGCCGACCTTGACGATCCGCCCCTGCTCCACCGCTATCGCCTGCTGCAGGGGCTGGCCCTGCTCGGCGGTGAACACCTTGCCGTTATGCAGCAGCAGGTCCACCGCCGCCAGGCTCGGCAGCGATGTGCAAGCCAGCGCCGAGGCCAGCGTGATCTTCAGAGCGTTTTTCATTGTCGTTGGCACCCCTTGGTCAGAATGACCACGAGACTAGCCAAGCCCGGGGGGATTTAAGAATACTGCGCCGAGCAACTCATTCTTTCCAAAGAGGCAAGACCCATGGACCAACTGGGCGCCATCAGCATGTTCGTCGCCACCGCCGACCAGGGCAGCTTCACCCGCGCCGCCGCCTGCCTGGGCAAGACCACCTCGGCCCTGACCAAGGCGGTGACGCACCTGGAGACCCAACTGGGCACGCGGCTGTTCGAACGCTCCACGCGCCGCATCGCCCTGACCGAGGCCGGGCATCTCTACCTGGCCAGTGCTCGCCAGGTGCTGTTCCAACTGCAACAGGCCCAGGAACACATCGACCAGCTGCAACAGGAAATGTGCGGCACCTTGCGCCTGGTGGCACCGCCCTCCTTCGCCCCGGCCTTTCTCAACGCGGTGTGCTACCGCTTTCTCGAGCTCTACCCGCAGATGCGCCTGGAAGTGGAGCTGACCGACGAGTTCGTCGACCTGCTCGCTGGCGGCTACGACCTGGCGGTGCGCGACGGCCCGGTGGACCTGCCGGACCTGATCGCCCGGCCGCTGACCGCCAACCGCATCCTGCTCTGTGCCAGCCCGCGCTACCTGCAACGCAAGCCGCTGGCGGTGACAGCGCAGACCTTCCACGAACACGACTGGCTGATCTTCCGCCACCCGGCGCTGAACCCGCACTTCTGACGCTTCAGCCTCGGGGGCCAGCAGCATCGAGTGGCCCAGCCCGTGCCACGGCTGGCCAGCGACAACTACGATTTCCTGTTCGGCGCGCTGCTGGCCGGCCTGGGCCTGCAACTGTGCCCGCAGTGGAGCGCGGCGCCCTACCTGCAACGCGGCGAGCTGGTGCAACTGCTACCGGAGGCGGTGCTCGATCCGGAGCAGTTCGGCCCGCGGATCCACGCGATCTACCCGGTGCACCGGCGGCAAACGCGCAAGCACCAAGCGTTCATCGAATGTCTGAAAGAGCACCTGGACCAGCAGCACTTGCACTGATCCGCACTGCCGTCAGCCGCCTTGCTGCAGCACCGGGATCAACCGCGCCGGCTTGACCGACTTGAACGAGAAACTGGAGTAGATCTCCTTGACCGCCGGCAGGGTCTGCAGCACCTCGCGGGCGAACTCGCCGAAGGACTCCAGGTCCCTGGCCAGCACCTCGAGGAGAAAGTCATAACGCCCGGAAACGTTGTGGCAGGCGATGATCTCGGGGATGTCCAGCAGCCGTTGCTCGAAGGCCCGGGCGGTCTCGCGGGAGTGGGATTCCATCATCACGCTGACGAACGCGGTGACGCCATAACCCAGGGCCTTGGGCGAAAGGATCGCCTGGTAGCCGGTGATCACCCCGCTCTCTTCCAGGAGCTTGACCCGGCGCCAGCAGGGAGAGGTGGTGAGCGCGACACTGTCGGCCAGTTCGGCGGTGGTCAGCCGCGCGTTGTCTTGCAGCGCGACCAGCAGGGCTTTGTCGGTACGATCCAGACCAGCGGGCATATCTTGCCTCTTAATCTTGTTTTTATGTTTTTTTATTCCAATCGAGCGCTTTTACAGGGGTCAGATTAGAAAATATTGCGCCGGATTTGAGCATAGCATTAGAGCAAATCCGGAGCGTCCACCATGAACAATAAAAACAGCGACCTTGGTTTTTCCACCCGCGCTATCCATCACGGCTACGACCCCCAGCAACACCAGGGTGCGTTGATCCCGCCGATCTACCTGACGTCCACTTTCACCTTCGCCACCGCCGAATACGGCGCCGGCTGCTTTGCCGGCGAAGAGCCCGGCTATTTCTACACCCGTATCGGCAACCCGACCCTGGCCCTGCTGGAAGCCCGCATGGCCGACCTGGAGCACGGCGAGGCCGCGGTGGCCTTCGGCTCCGGCATGGGGGCCATCGCCGCCACCCTCTGGACCTTGCTGCGTCCGGGAGACGAGATCCTGGTCAACCGTACCCTCTACGGCTGCACCTTCGCCCTGCTGCACCACGGCCTCGGTGAATTCGGGGTCAAGGTGCGCCATGTGGACATGACCGAGCCAGGCCAGTTGCAGGCCGCCATCAGCCCCGACACGCGGGTGATCTACTTCGAATCGCCAGCCAACCCCAATATGCAATTGGTCGACATCGCCGCCGTGGCCGCGATCGCCCACCAGTACCGCGACCTCACCCTGGTGGTGGACAACACCTACTGCACGCCCTACCTGCAGCGCCCCCTGGAACTGGGCGCCGACCTGGTGCTGCATTCGGCCACCAAGTACCTGAGCGGCCACGGCGACATCACCGCCGGCATCGTCGTCACCCGCCAGGAACTGGCGCAGAAGATCCGCCTGCAAGGCCTCAAGGACCTGACCGGCGCCGTGCTGTCGCCCCAGGATGCCTTCCTGCTGATGCGTGGGCTCAAGACCCTGGCCCTGCGCATGGACCGCCACTGCGCCAACGCCCTGGCCGTGGCCCGCTACCTGGAGGCGCACCCGCTGGTGCAGTGGGTGGCCTACCCCGGCCTGCCGTCCTTCGCCCAGTACGCCCTGGCCCGGCAACAGATGAAATTGCCCGGCGGCATGATCGCCTTCGAACTCAAGGGTGGCCTGGCCACCGGCACCCGTTTCATGAATGCCCTGCAACTGTTCAGCCGGGCGGTGAGCCTGGGAGATGCCGAGTCCCTGGCCCAGCACCCGGCGAGCATGACCCATTCCACCTACAGCCCCGAGGAGCGCGCCGAGCACGGCATCGCCGAAGGCCTGGTACGCCTGTCGGTGGGCCTGGAGGACATCGACGACCTGCTGGCCGACCTCGACCAGGCCCTGGAGGCCTGCGCCGCCACCGCACCGCTGCTGGCCTTCGGCAAGGCGCTGTCCTGAACCGGGCCAGCGGCAATCCACCATCCGGATGGCCGCCGAGCCGGCCATCCCTGCAACACCGGCAACACCCTTAGAACCGTTACCCACAGGAGTGGAACCCACAATGAGTCGTATCAATAACAAAGCCACCCAACTGCTCAGCGCCATGATCCTCGCCGGTCTCGCCTGCCATTCCCTGGCCGCCGACACCATCCGGATCGGCATCGCCGGGGCCAAGACCGGCCCGGTGGCGCAATACGGCGACATGCAGTTCAGCGGCGCGCGCATGGCCATCGAGCAGATCAACGCCAAGGGCGGCGTCGACGGCAAGCAGCTCGAAGCCGTTGAATACGACGACGCCTGCGATCCCAAGCAAGCGGTGGCCGTGGCCAACAAGGTGGTCAACGACGGCGTCAAGTACGTGGTCGGCCACCTGTGCTCCAGTTCCACCCAACCGGCCTCGGACATCTACGAGGACGAAGGCATCGTGATGATCACCCCGGCCGCCACCAGCCCCGAGCTGACCTCCCGTGGCTACAAGATGGTGTTCCGCACCATCGGCCTGGACAACGCCCAGGGCCCGGCGGCGGCACGCTACATCGCCAAGCTCAAGCCCGCCAACGTCGCCGTGCTCCACGACAAGCAGCAGTACGGTGAAGGCATCGCCAGCTCGGTCAAGGACATCCTTGGCAAGGAAGGCATCAAGGTGGCGATGTTCGAGGGCATCAACGTCGGCGAGCGCGACTACTCCTCGCTGCTGACCAAGCTCAAGCAGGCCAATGTCGACTTCGTGTACTTCGGCGGCTACCACCCGGAAATGGGCCTGCTGCTGCGCCAGGCCAAGGAAAAGGGCCTGACCGCGCGCTTCATGGGGCCCGAGGGCGTGGGTAACGACTCCATCTCGCAGATCGCCAAGGATGCCTCCGAAGGCATGCTGGTGACCCTGCCCAAATCCTTCGACCAGGACCCGGCCAACAAGGCGCTGGTAGAAGCCTTCGAAGCCAAGAAGGAGAACCCCAGCGGCCCGTTCGTGCTGCCGTCCTACTCGGCAGTGCAGGTGATTGCCGGCGCCATCGCCGCAGCCAAGAGCGAAGAGCCGGAGAAGGTCGCCGAGGCGATCCACGCCGGCACCTTCAAGACCCCGACGGGGGACCTGAGCTTCGATGAAAAAGGCGACCTCAAGGACTTCAAGTTCGTGGTCTACGAATGGCACTACGGCAAGCCCAAGACCATTGCCGGGGAGAACGCCGGCCTCTGACCGGCACTGCGAGGTGCCCCGTGCACCTCGCTGCAACCAATGGTGCCGGCCGCACAGGCCGGCACCGTCCATGCTAGGCCCCGGGCAACTGCCCCGCCGCCAGTTCCTGCGCGGTGCGCTCCAGCGCCCGACGGGTCTTGTCCACCAGCTCATCGATGTCCGCCCGGGTCGCCACCAGGGCCGGCGCCATGATCATCCGGCCCAGGGTCGAGCGAATGATCACCCCCTCCTCGAAACCCAGGGTGCGACAGCGCCAGGCGATGTCGTTCTCGTTGGCGAAACGCTGGCGGCTGGCCTTGTCCTTGGCTAACTGCAAGGCGGCCACCAGGCCGGTGCCCTGGATCTCGCCGATCAGCGGATGATTGCCGAACACTTCCCGCAGGCACTGCTGCAAGTACGGGCCAGTATCGTCGCGGACCCGGTCCACCACGCCCTCGTCGCGCAGGGCCTTGAGGTTGGCGATGGCCACGGCGGCCGCCACCGGGTGCCCGGAATAGGTCAGGCCGTGGGCGAACACGCCACCCTGCTCCACCAGCACCTGGGCGATGCGCTTGCCCAGCACCAACCCACCCATGGGCACGTAGCCGCTGGTCAGGCCCTTGGCGATGGACAGGGTATCGGGCTCGAAACCGAAGTGCTGGTGGGCGAACCACTGGCCGGTACGCCCGAACCCGCCGATCACCTCGTCGGCGCACAGCAGCACGTCGTACTGGCGGCAGATGCGCTGGATCTCTGGCCAGTAGCTTTGCGGCGGGAAGATCATGCCCCCTGCACCCTGGAAGGGTTCGGCGATGAACCCGGCGACGTTCTCGGCCCCCAGTTCGAGAATCTTTTCCTCCAACTGTCGGGCGCAACGCAGGCCGAACTCGGCCGGGCTCAAGTTGCCCTCATGGGCGAACCAGTAGGGTTCGTCGATATGCGCGACATCCGGAATCAGCCCGCCCATTTCATGCATGAACTTCATGCCGCCCAGGGCCGTGGCCGCCAGTGTCGAGCCGTGATAGCCGTTCCAGCGGCCGATCATCACCTTCTTCTGCGGCTGGCCGAGGATCTGCCAGTAGCGGCGCACAGTGCGGATCAGCACCTCGTTGGCCTCGGAACCGGAATTGGTGTAGATGGCGTGGCTGTAGTGCCCCGGCAACAGGCTGAACAGCAGCTCGGACAACTCCACCACCGCCGGGTGGGTGGTGTGGAAGAACATGTTGTAGTACGGCAACTGTTCGAGCTGGGCCGTGGCCGCGGCCGCCAGGTCCTTGCGGCCATAACCGAGGTTGGTGCACCACAGGCCGGACATGCCGTCCAGGTAGCGCCTGCCGTCGTTATCCCAGAGCTGCAAGCCTTCACCCCGGACGATCACTCGCGGACCTTCGGCATTCAGGGCCTTTTGGTCGAGGAACGCATGGATATGGTGCGCTGCGTCCAGATCCTGGTAGTCCCGGGTGCTGCGTTGCGGCTGGGGAGTATAAGCACTCATGGTCGTTCTCCTGCACTGTAGGTGGATTGCTCGGAAGGGCTTGTCGGGGCGGCCGGCGCCAAGGGCTCCGGGGTGAACAGCGGCTTGTGCATCACCCGCTTGACCCAGAGCACGGCGATCAACGAGATGATCCCCAGCACCACCCCGGCGCTGCCGAAGATCCGCGCAGTCATCTCCGGCGCCGGCGAAGCGTGGTAGATCGCGAACAGCATGCCGCCGATGCCCACCACCTGGGGCCAGGGATAGAACGGCGAGCGGAACGGCCGGGGCGCGTCCGGATAGCGCCGGCGCAGGGCGATCACGTCGATGTGCACGATGATGTAGGCCAACAGCCAGGCCAGGGCCGCGGCCAGCAACAGCAGGCTGACCGAATCCGGGTCCTGGCCCAGCAACAGGATCGGCAGGCCGGTGATGGCGGCGATGAACAGCACCGCCACCCAGGGCGCGCGGGTACGCCGGCTCAAGCACTTGAACTGAGGGAAGGCCTGGCCGTTGTGGGCCATGCCGTAGAGCATGCGGGGCAGCGCCGCCAGGGACGAGTTGACCGTGCTGCAGGTGGCGGTGAGCACCGCACCCACCAGGAACGCCTTGCCGGCCTCGCCGAACACCGTGGTGGCGAACAGGAAATGCGGCAGCGGATCGCTCGCCAGCCGGTCCCGGGGGATGCACAGCAAGGCGCCCAGGCAATACAGGGTGATCACCAGGAAGATCAGGCTCAGGCCGATGATCATCGAGCGCGGGATATTGCGCTCCGCCCGCTTGGTCTCCTCCACCAGCGGGCAGACGAACTCGGCGCCGACGAAGCCCCAGATGGCCATTGCCGCCAGGGCCAGCGCCCCGACGCCCATGGGGTTCCAGCCCTGGTCCAGGGGCAGTTGCAGGTCGGCCTGGGGACTGCCGATGGCCCCCAGGCCCAGGGTCAGCAAGATCACCACCATCACCACCGCCAACACCGTCTGCAGCTTGGCGAACACGTCGATGCCCAGCAGGTTGAGCACGGTGAAGGTGCCCAGCACGCCATAGGCCACCAGCATGGGCGGCAGCGCGCCGGGGTAGACCTTGCCGATGATCAGGTCCAGGAGCAGCAGCTCGGCGGACAGGGCGAACATCGCCACCACCATGTAGCCGGAGAAGGTCGCGAGGATCGCCGGGAAGTGCCCGACGGCCACCTCGGTGTAGCTGCTCAGGCTACCGGCCCGGGGCACCAGCAGCGCCAGTTCGGAAAACGACAAGGCATAGGTCAGGGCCAGCAGGTAGCCCAGCAGCAGCGGGATGAAGAACCCCATGCCGGCCATGCCTGCGCCTTGCAGCATCATCACCATCACGCCCTGGGACACCACCAGGCCCACGGCCACCGAGATCAGCGAGCCCAGGCCCAGGACCCGGCGCAAACCACCCTTGGCGGCGGAACCCGTGGCCCCGTCCAAGACATTCGTCGTCATGCCACATACTCCGTTCTTATTGTTGTGAACCTGCCACCGAAGGCAGGCGATAGGGTGCCGCTCGGCACCGCAAGGCACCCGCGCCGCTCAGCGCAACTGGATCCAGGTGGTCTTGAGCTGGGTGTATTTATCGAAGGCATGCAGCGACAGGTCGCGGCCGAAACCCGACTGCCGGGCACCGCCAAAGGGCACGGTGACGTCCAGGGCATCCACGGTGTTCACCGACACGGTGCCGACCCGCAGTTGCCGGGCCACGCGATGGGCCCGGTTGAGGTCGTCGGTCCACAACGAGGCCGCCAGGCCATAGACGCTGTCGTTGGCCAGGGCGATGGCCTGTTCCTCGCTGTCGAATGCGCTCACCGCCAGCACCGGGCCGAACACCTCTTCGCGGGCGATGCTCATCTGCGGCTGGACACCGGTGAAGATGGTCGGCTCGATGTAGTTGTCGCTGCCATCGATAGACAAGCGCCGACCGCCACAGGCCAACTGCGCGCCCTGCTCCCGCGCCCGCTCGATATGGGCCATGACACTGGCCGCCTGGCGTGCATCGACCATGGCCCCGGCGCGGCTGGCCGGGTCCAGGGGATTGCCGGGGCGCCAGTCCCGGGCCTTGGCCAGCAGGCGCTCGACGAATTCATCGTGGATGCTGCGCTGCACCAGCAACCGCGAGTTGGCCGAGCACACCTCGCCCTGGTTGTAGAAGATGCCGAACGCGGCCTTCTCGGCGGCCAGGTCCAGGTCCTGGCAATCGGCGAACACCAGGTTCGGGCTCTTGCCGCCACACTCCAGCCAGACCTGCTTGAGGTTGGACTGCGCCGAATACTGCATGAAGTACTTGCCCACCTCGGTGGACCCGGTAAATACCAGGCAGTCCACATCCGGGTGCAAGCCCAGGGCGCGCCCGGCCTCGGGCCCCAGGCCCGGTACCACGTTGAGCACGCCTTCGGGCAGACCGGCCTCCAGGGCCAGCTCGGCCAGGCGCAGGGCCGAGAACGGCGATTGCTCGGCGGGCTTGAGCACCACCGAGTTGCCCGCGGCCAGGGCCGGTGCCAGCTTCCAGGCGGCCATGTCCAGGGGATAGTTCCAAGGCACCACCGCAGCGACCACCCCCAGTGGCTCGCGGCGGATGCTGACATGGCTGTCGGCCGCGCCGGGGGCTACCTGGTCGTAGAGTTTGTCGATGCTCTCGGCATACCAGGCGAAGACATTGGCGGCGCCCGGCACGTCGATGTTCCAGGCGTCCATCACCGGCTTGCCCATGTTCAGCGAATCCAGCAAGGCCAGCTCTTCACGATGGGCGAGTATCGACTCGGCCAGGCGCAGCAGGACCTGCTTGCGTTGCCCCGGCGCCATGCGTGCCCATGGGCCATGCTCGAACGCCCGGCGCGCCGCGGCCACCGCCAGGTCTACCTCGCCGGCACCGCAGGCGCTGACCCGGGCCAGTAACTGGCCGGTGGCAGGGTTGATCGCATCGAAGGTGGCACCGGATGCCGCCGGCAAGCGCCGACCGCCGATCAGCGCCTGGTCTATGAATGTCTGTTGGGCAGCCCGTTGCTGCCAGTAACGAAGATCGAACACGCTGCATGCCCTCGTCGGCCGTTGCGACGGCCTGGTTGTTATAGGAGTTCAAGGCGATGGTGCGTCACTGGGGAGCGGAGGAAAAATACTAAAAATATGCTCCAGTCCCATGAAAAAACTCTGTAGCAAGATAAGCCTCGACACCCCGTCGCAGAGCGCTCGCGGACGACTGCCAGCGCTTGAGGCAGCAGGCTGCGCGGGGCTGTGCTGGGGTCGGTAACCGAGGTCGATTCAGGCCGGTTGCGCCAGCCAGTCCGCCAGGCGCAGCAATAGCGCATCACAGGCCGCGAGCTGCTCCAGGCTGATGAACTCATCCGGCTTGTGCCCCTGGTCCATGCTGCCCGGCCCGCAGACCACCGTGGGGATGCCGGCCTCATGGAACAAGCCGCCCTCGGTGCCGAAAGCCACGGTGCCAAACTCCCGGGAACCACTGAGCAGCGCCAGCAGTTCGGCAGCCTCGCTGTCGGGCGCGGTGGCCAGCCCCGGATAGGCACTCAAGGGCTGCAGGTCGATGGCGGTATCGGCGTGCACGGCGCGCATACCGGGCAGCAACTGCTGCTCGGCATAGTCCTGCAGCTCATCCACCACCTGCCGGGGATCGAAGCCCGGCAGGGTGCGCACCTCGAAATCGAACTGGCAATCCTGCGGCACGATGTTCAGTGCCCGGCCGCCACGGATGATGCCGGTCTGCAGTGTGGTGAAGGGCGGATCGAACCGTCGGTCATGGTGTTGCGGCTGCGCCAGGCGGGTGCCGATCTCCCCGAGCTTGCCGATCAACTGCGCCGCGTACTCGATGGCGTTGACCCCCTGGGACGCATAGGCCGAATGACAAGCGGCGCCCCGGACCTGGCAGCGCATGGCCAGCTTGCCCTTGTGCCCCAGCACCGGCCGCAGCTCGGTGGGCTCGCCGATCAGGCACAGCAACGGCCGGTGCGCTCGGGCCTGCAAGCGGGCGAGCATCGGCCTTACGCCGAGGCAACCCACCTCCTCGTCATAGGAAAACGCCAGGTGCACGGGTAGCCGCAGCGGCCGCCGGAGCAAGGCCGGCACCGCCGCCAGCACGGCGGCGATGAACCCCTTCATGTCCGCCGTGCCACGCCCGTACAGGCGCCCTTCATGCTCGCTCAGCACGAAAGGCTCCACCGTCCAGGCCTGGCCATCCACCGGGACCACGTCGGTGTGGCCGGAGAGCACGATGCCGCCACGGTCGTCGGGACCGATGCTGGCGAACAGGTTGGCCTTGGTGCGCTCGGGGTTGTAGATCAGCTCGCTGTCGACCCCGAGGCCCGCCAGGTAATCGCGGATGAAGGCGATCAGCTCCAGGTTGGAATCACGACTGACCGTGGCGAAGCCCACCAGCCGTGCCAGCAGTTCGCGGCTCGACGGCTCATTCATTGCCCGGCACTCCATAGCTGGGGGCCGCCGTGGGGTCCAGGGCCCGGGTCAGGTAGTCCTGCATCTGCGGGCGATAGGCTTGCCACAGGTCATTGAGCTGGCCGATGGGGTCTTCCTCGGCCCAGTCCACCCGCAGGTCGACCACGGGCCAGGTCAGGTCGTCCACCACCATCAGCGCCGCCGAATGCACCGGCCCGGCCTCGCCGCCGGCGCGCATCGCGGCGTGCATCGCCGCCAGCAAGCGTTCGGCGAGCATCCCCGGGGTGCCCTCGAAGGCTTGGACCATGGCCTCGATAACCTCGGTCCCGGCCAGCAGATTGCCGGCCGCCACGCACTGCTCGCCCGCCAGGGCGTTGTGGGTGCCCAGGGCCTGCTGGCCGCTGAACAGCGCGGTGCGCCCCTGGTCGTCGATTACCGTGACCTGGCGGTACTGGCTCCAGCCATTGCGCCCCAGGGCCTGTTGCAGCGCCTGCTGCGGTTCCAGCTTGTGGTTTTCCAGCAGGTCGAGGATCTGCGGCCCCAGGGCCGGCAGGGTGACATTCTGGGTGGCTACCGCCCCGACCCCGGCCCGCACCCAGGGACAGCGCGCGCCCACGGCGATGCTCGAGGAACTGATGGCAATCCCTAGCTGGCCGGTTTCGGCGCAGCGCCCAACGATGGAAAAAGTCATGGCAACGATAGCTCCTGGGGCGGGCCGAGCGGCTCCGCCGAACTGCACAGCGCGGCACTCACTCGGGAATCACCGCGATCACGTCGATCTCCATCAGCCACTGGGGCTGGCCCAGAGCCGCGACCACCAGGCCGGTGGAGATCGGGAACACGCCCTTGAGCCACTTGCCCACCTCCTGGTAGACCGGCTCGCGGTAGCGCGGATCGGTGAGATAGGTGGTGGTCTTGACGATATGGGCCAGCTCGCTGCCGGCCTCCTCCAGCAACTGCTTGACGTTTTTCATCGCCTGTTCGGCCTGGGCCCGTGGGTCGCCGAGCCCCACCAGGTTGCCGGCGAAATCGGTGCCCACCTGGCCCCGGACATACACGGTGTTGCCGGCGCGCACCGCCTGGCAGAGGTCGTTGTCCAGGGTCTGGTTGGGATAGGTGTCCTTGGTGTTGAACATGCGGATACGGGTATGGACTGGCATCAACGGGCTCCCACGGAACTGAAGGTATGGACGCTGGAACAGGCCGGCTCGCTGCCATAGGCCTGGTACTTGCGCTGGGTGGCGATGTGATCGGCGATGTGCTTGGCGTCGTGCCAGACACCCCAGATGAACGACGAACCGCGCCGCGACAGCCACGGCAGGCCGAGGAAGTAGATCCCCGGCTCGCGGGACACGCCGCGCTGGTGCAAGGGCTTGCCCTGCTCGCTGAAGGTGTCGACCTGCAACCAGGAAAAATCCACGGCATAACCGGTGGCCCAGATGATCGAGGTGATGCCGGCGGCCCGCAGGTCCAGCTCGAGGATCGGCCGCGTCACGCACTCTGGGTCCGGCAGGCGTCGCCGGGCTTCGGGTTCGGCCGGCAGGTCGAGGCCGTTGCGGGCGATGTAGGCGTCGGCGGCATCCAGCAGGGCCAGGTAGTTCTCGTCGCCCCGGGCCAGGTTGTCCACCAGGTCGGCCTGGAAGCTCACCCGGTCGCCGTCGAAGGCCTTGGTCAGCCCCACCAGGGTGATGCCTTGGTGGGCCAGGGCACGGAAGTCGATGGTCTGGCCGCCACGGGCGCCACTGACGGCGATAGTCACGTGCTCGCGACCGGGCTTGGCGATCTCGGCATCCCACTCCCCCAGGACCCCGAGCCACCAGCAGAAATCACGCCCACGGTAGGCGCGCGGCGGCCGGTCGTGGGCGCCCACCGACAGGTACACCGGGCGGCCGGCACGTTGCAGCTCATCGGCGATCTGCACCCCGGACGATCCGGCGCCCACCACCAGCACCGCGCCTGCCGGCAGTTGTTGCGGGTTACGGTAGTCGGCGGAGTGGATCTGCAGGAGCCGGGTATCGACAGGAGCGATGGGCGGGATCACCGGGCGCTGGAACGGCCCGGTGGCTGCTACCACCCGATTGGCCTGGATCGGCCCCATGGACGTCTCGACCGTGAAGCCGGGACGACCGACGTTGCGTTGTACCTGGCGTACTTCGACACCGGTACGGATCGGCGCGTCGACCTGGCGGGCATAGGCTTCGAAGTAGTCCGCCACCTGGTCCTTGGTGGCGAAGGCGTCGGGGCCCAGGTCGAATTCCAGCCCCGGGAAACGGTCGTGCCAGGCCGGGCCGTTGGCCACCAGCGAATCCCAGCGGCCACTGCGCCAGGCCTCGGCGATGCGCTTGCGCTCCAGCACCAGGTGCGGCACGCCCAGCTTGCCCAGGTGCTCGCTCATGGCCACGCCGGCCTGGCCCGCACCCACCACCAGGGTATCCACATGTATTTGTTCAACGCTCATGTCTGTGTCCTTCTGCGAGACGGTGGACGCCAGCGCAAGGCTGGACGCTCTGTTCAGAACCCGGGTGTAAGTCGGATGCGACAGATGGTGCGGCAGACATCAGCGAAGGAAAATTACTAAATATGTGCTCGCTGGAGAGCAAAAAACGAGGCAGCTTGCGCGGGATCGCCCGCGGCCGTGCGCAGCCTGCGCCAGCGGCTACACGAGGCGATCCGCAATCCATCCGCGGTCCTGTAGCCGCTGCTGAGCCTGCGAAGCTGCGCCAAGGCCCGCAGGGCCTTCGGCCACCGCCCAGCCCCATGCAATCGGGGCCGTCCGGCGAAAATCCATTTCCGTGCTTTCGATCTGTGGACACTGAAGGCACAATGCGTACCTTTTTGGCTGGCCCTGCCGGAGATCGCCCAATGATCAAGACGCCTTATTACCTCATCGACAAACAGAAGCTGCTGGTCAACATGCAGAAGATCGCCTATGTGCGCGAGCAATCCGGCGCCAAGGCCCTGCTGGCCCTCAAGTGCTTCGCCACCTGGTCGGTGTTCGACCTGATGCAGCAGTACATGGACGGCACCACCTCCTCGTCGCTGTACGAGCTCAAGCTGGGCCGGCAGAAGTTCGCGGGCGAGACCCATGCCTACAGCGTGGCCTGGGCCGACGATGAGATCGAGGAAATGCTCGATAACTGCGACAAGATCATCTTCAACTCCATCGGCCAGCTGCAACGCTTCGCCGAGCAGTCCGAAGGCAAGGTCCGCGGCCTGCGGGTCAACCCCCAAGTGAGCAGCTCCGACTACCTGCTGGCCGACCCGGCTCGTCCGTTCAGCCGCCTGGGCGAATGGGACCCGGCGAAGATCGAGCAGGTGATCGAGCAGATCAGCGGCTTCATGTTCCACAACAACTGCGAGAACGGCGACTTCGGCCTGTTCGACCAGATGCTGAACCACATCGAGGAGCGCTTCGGCCACCTGCTGCACAAGGTCGAATGGGTCAGCCTGGGCGGCGGCATCCATTTCACCGGCGAAGACTATGCCCTGGATGCGTTCTGCGCCCGGCTCAAGGCCTTCTCCGAAAAATACGGCGTGCAGGTGTACCTGGAGCCCGGCGAAGCGGCGATCACCCAGAGCGCCTCGCTGGAGACCACCGTGCTCGACACCCTGTACAACGGCAAGCACCTGGCGGTGGTGGACAGTTCCATCGAAGCGCACATGCTCGACCTGCTGATCTACCGCCTCAATGCCAAGATGGCCCCCAACGACGGCGAGTACACCTACATGGTCTGCGGCAAGTCGTGCCTGGCCGGCGACATCTTCGGCGAGTACCCATTCGAGCGTCCGCTGGCCATCGGCGATCGACTGTCGTTCGTTGACGCGGCGGGTTACACCATGGTCAAGAAAAACTGGTTCAACGGTCTGAAAATGCCGTCCATCGTCGTGAAACAACTCGACGGTAGCGTCGAGGTGGTTCGCGAGTTTGGTTTCGAAGACTACCTGTCCAGCCTTTCCTGAACGGGCAGGTGATTAAGGAGAAGTACGTAAATTGAAGAAGAATGTTCTTATCATTGGTGCAGGAGGTGTCGCCAAGGTGGTGGCCCACAAGTGCGCGCAGCACAACGACGAACTCGGTCGTATTGCTATCGCGTCGCGCAACATCTCCAAATGCCAGGCCATCATCGACAGCGTAAAGGCCAAGGGCAGCCTCAAGGTGCCCGCCGATATCCAGGCCTTCTCGCTTGACGCTCTGGATATCGAAGCGACCAAGGCGCTGATCCGCGAGACCGGATCGCAAATCGTCATCAACGTCGGTTCCGCCTTCCTCAACATGTCGGTGCTGCGTGCCTGCATCGATACCGGCGTGGCCTACCTGGACACCGCGATCCACGAAGAGCCAGGCAAGATCTGCGAGACCCCGCCGTGGTACGGCAACTACGAGTGGAAACACCTCGAGGAATGCCAGCAGAAGAACGTCACCGCCATCCTCGGCGTGGGCTTCGATCCGGGCGTGGTCAACGCCTATGCCGCGCTGGCCAAGCAACAGCATTTCGACCGCATCGACTCGATCGACATTCTCGACGTCAATGCCGGTTCCCATGGCAAGTATTTCGCCACCAATTTCGACCCGGAAATCAATTTCCGCGAATTCACCGGACAGGTGTGGAGCTGGCAGGACAGCCAGTGGACCAGCAACACCATGTTCGAAGTCAAGCGTACCGACGACCTGCCAGTGGTGGGCTCGCAAAACCTGTACCTGACCGGCCACGATGAAGTGCACTCGCTGTCCAAGAACCTGCAAGTGCCCAACGTGCGCTTCTGGATGAGCTTCGGCGAGCACTACATCAACGTGTTCACCGTGCTGAAGAACCTGGGCCTGCTCTCCGAGCAGCCGGTCAAGACCGCCGAAGGCCTGGAGGTGGTGCCGCTCAAAGTGGTCAAGGCGGTACTGCCCGACCCGGCCTCCCTGGCCCCGGGCTACACCGGCAAGACCTGCATCGGCGACCTGGTCAAGGGCACCAAGGACGGCCAGCCGCGCGAGGTGTTCATCTACAACGTGGCCGACCACGAGGAAGCCTACGCCGAGACCGACAGCCAGGGCATTTCCTACACCGCGGGCGTGCCACCAGTCGCCGCCGCGCTGCTGGTGGCCCGTGGCGAGTGGGACGTGCAGCGCATGGTCAACGTCGAGGAACTGGCCGCTGAGCCATTCCTCAAGGCGCTGGACGTGATGGGCCTGCCGACCCGCATCAAGGACGAGCATGGCGACCGTCCGTGGGACGCCGCCCTCTAAGGTAGTCCCGAACGCAGGGGCGCCCACCGCGGCGCCCCTGCCCCGCCGGCGACCCATTTTTCGTTTGTGCGCCGCTTTTGCATTTCTGTGCGACAGTTCCCCTTTCCGGGACTCCCGCAGCCCTCCTGCGCAGTGTTAGCTTGGCAAGGTTTCTGTCTGGCCTATCAGACATTCCCTACCCACCTCCTGCAAAGGAATGCCCTGCGTAATGGACTTTTCCCTCAAGCACCTGGCCACGGCCACCCTGATGCTCGCCAGCCTGTCGGCGTTCGCCAACGTCGCCCAGGCCAACATCACGCCGCAACAGAGCGCGGCCATCCTCAAGAACTTCAACGACGCCTCGGTCAAGGACTTCCGCCAGTTCATCGGCGAGGTCGCCAAGAGCCAGCCGGGCAAGAGCGCCCACCTGGCCCCGGCCATCGATGGCTTCCTGGCCGGCAAGACGCTCTCGGCCGAGCAGCAGAACGAGATCCACCGCCTGCTCGGGCTCTATGCCCGGGTCAAGTACGGCAAGGCCGCCACTGAAACCCTGCGCGAACTGGTGGCCATCCCCACCTTCCGCGTGGACGGCGTGCCCCAGCACGAGAACCCGGAATTCCTCAAGATCGCCGACAAGATCAAGGGCCTGGCCCAGGACTTCGGCCTGGCGTTTCGCAACGTCGACAACCGCGTCTACGAGATCTCCCTGCCCGGCAGCGGCGACGAAGTGGTGGGCATCCACGCCCACGCCGACGTGGTGCCGGTCACCCCGGAGAACTGGGTACTGCAGGACGGTACCCGGCTCGACCCGTTCAAGGTCACGCTGATCGGCGACCGGATGTACGGGCGCGGCACCGAGGATGACAAGAACGGCATCGTGGTGGCGCTGTACGCCATGAAGATCGTCAAGGAAGAAAAACTGCCCCTGGCGCGCAACTTCAAGCTGCAGGTGGATACCACCGAGGAAACCAGCGGCGATGCCATCCCCTACTACTTCGAACACAACCCGGTGCCCAACTACAACCTGGCGCTCGATGGCGGCTACCCGGTGGTGATCGCCGAGAAAGGCTCCAGCACCGTGATGGCGACCTTCCCCCAGCGTGCCGCCGAGGGCAAGGGCGCGCAGATCACCCACTTGACCGGCGGCCTGGCCCCCAACCAGATCCCCTCCACCTCGGTGGCGACCCTGGTGACCGAGCAGCCGGCCGAACTGGTGGCCAGCCTGCAGAAGGCCGGGGCCGAGTACGTCAAGCGCCACGGCGGCAACTTCAAGATCGATGCCCGGGTAGAAGGCAAGGACGTACTGCTGACCGTCACCGGCGTGTCCGCCCACTCCTCCGAACCCGAGTCCGGGGTCAACCCGGTGGCGCGGCTGCTGGACTTCGTCCACGGCCTGGAGGGCAAGGTGGCACTCAAGCACAACCAGTTCACTGACGCCGCGCATTACCTCGCCGACAACTGGGGCCTGGACTATGAAGGCAAGAAGCTGGGCGTGGGTTTCGCGGATGCCTTCATGGGCCCGCTGACCACCTCGCCGACCCTGGTCAGCGTGGATGACAAGGCACTGAAGGTCGCGGTGAACCTGCGCGTGCCCAAGGGCAAGGCGCCAGAGGCGCTGAAGGCGCAGATCAGCGACAAGCTGGAGGCCTGGAGCAAGCAGAACCAGGTGGCGGTGCAGTTCAACACCTCGGTCGCCGCGCCGATGTACCGCAACCCCGAGGGCGAATGGGTCAAGGCGCTGCTGGACGTGGCCAGCGAGAACCTGGGCATGGCCCACGAGTTCGGCACCTCCGCCGGGGCGACCTCGGTCCATGAACTGCCCAATGGCGTGCAATTCGGCCTGGCGCGTCCGCAGGTGAAATACACCGGCCACACCGACAACGAGTTCAAGACCGTGGAGCAGTTCCTGCTGGACCTGCAGATCGTCACCGAGATGGTCGGCCGGGTCGGACAGCTGCCCAAGCTCTAACCGTCCCCTTGGCACTGGCCCCTGCGGCCAGTGCACCTGTCTCAGTCGCCCGCAGCGTCCTGCGCCGGGCGGCTGACATCCCGCAGCACCGCGATATAGCCCCGGTAAAGGTTCTCCACCGGCAGCAGCCCTCGGGCCGCCAGCTGGCGATGGGCGCTGCGCAGGTGATAGAAGGGTATGCGCACGTAGAGATGGTGTTCGATGTGGTAGTGGATCCCGTGGGGGCCGAAGACGAAGGTCTGCCAGTTGGGCGCCACGATGCTACGGGCGTTCTGGCTCTGGTCGGCGTTGGCGGGCAAACCCGCATGCTCGAGGATCGCCCGCACGCGCCCCATCAGCGGCAACAAGGTAATGGCCGGCAGCAACCATAACCCCAGGTAGAGCCATGGGTGCCCGGACCAGGCCAGCAGTCCCAGCAGCACGCCATTGCCCAGCAGCATCGACAGGACTTCCCCGAGCACTTGGCGCGCCGACTTGTCGACCCTGGGCAGGCAGTGGCGGTAGTCGCCGCGAACCAACTTGAAGGCGCTGATGAAGTACCCCACCCCACACAGGTCCGCCGCCAGGCGCAAGGCCAGGCGCCGCCGAGGCAACGGATAGTCCCCGATGCCGAACACCGCCGCCACCGGATCGTCGTGCAGCATGGGCTGGCGATGGTGCTTGAGGTGCCCGGCCCGATAAGTACGCAGGGAAAGGAACAACGGACCGGCGGCCAGCCATTGGCCGACCCAGTCATTGGCCGACTGACGACGCAACAGCACGCCATGGGCGCTCTCGTGCATGATCACCGCCAGCGCCAGTTGGCTGCGGGCGATGACCAGCGCCGCCAGCAGGTACGTCAGGGGGTGCGGCCAATAGGCGGCGCAGGCGAATGCCACGCCGATCAGGCCCCAGTCGGCCAGCAACGCCAGCAGGCCGATCCACGGCTTGAGGACGAACCACTCGGCGGCGGGGGTAAAGGCGCGCAATGCCAGGTTGGCCCCGGCACGCGATTCAAGCTGGGACACGGCGAATGCTCCCTTGTCGGTGAGTGGCCAAGGCGCAGGCCAGGGCCAGCAGCAGGCCGCCAGCGACGTCGACCAGGGTGTGCTGCTTGAGGGTCAGGGTCGACAGGCAGATCAACAGGCCGCTGCCGACGACCAGCCATTTGCCACGCCGGCCCCACAGTGCCCGGCAGGCCAGGCACGTCACGGTTACATGCAGGCTGGGAAAACCGTTGCAGGCCAGGTCCAGTTGCCACATCCGGCTCAGTCGCTGCTGCAGGAAGCCGCTGCCGAGCACGCCGAGATCCGGACGGGGCACCTGCTCGGGAAACAGCCAGAAGCACAACAAGCCCACGACGAAGGCCATGCCGGTAGCGTTGCGCAAGGCCCTGAAGCCCTCTTGGCTGGCGTAGGCCGCCGCCAACAGGACAAAGGGAAAGAACAGCACGTAGAGGAACCAGGACGGGGCCACGAAAGGAATCAGCTCATCCAGCGGCGTGACCCAGTGATAGCGCGGCGTGACCAGGCGCTGCAGGCCGATGAACACGCCCAGCCCCAGCAGCAAGCCGAACGCCGCCGCCAGGGCCTGCCGAGGATTGGCGCACCCGGGACGCGGCCAGGAGCCGGTCATGGCTGTCGGCTCGCTGCGGGCATGGGGACATGGCGATTCAAGGCGGCGCCCTCACAAGCCAAGCAGGTGATTGGCCCAGGCATCGATCCGTGCCTGGGCCCGCTGGTTGCCCGACACCACGTCAGGCGCTGGGGCGAGCGCGCTCAATTGCCGCGCCGCCGCGCTCACCTGGCGCCGAAAGTCGGCAATGTCGCCGCGCCAGGTC
This sequence comes from Pseudomonas sp. KCJK8993, assembly GCF_046230915.1. Taxonomy (NCBI): domain Bacteria; kingdom Pseudomonadati; phylum Pseudomonadota; class Gammaproteobacteria; order Pseudomonadales; family Pseudomonadaceae; genus Pseudomonas; species Pseudomonas sp. KCJK8993. The sequence goes on along the minus strand of NZ_JBJJLO010000054.1, from coordinate 8,132 downwards.
ACTACCCGGTGCAGCAGTTGCAACTGGCTGGCCCGGGCGGCATTGCTGGCCTGCTCCGGCTGGTCGCTCACCACCAGGATGATCGGCCGCTGGTAGACCCGGGCGATGGACAGCGCCGCCATGCCCGGTGCCGATACCAGCAGTTGCGCCCGGGCCGCGCGGCTGGCCCAGCGCGGGTCGACCCCGAGCCAGCCGTTGCGCCCGGCATAGCCCTCGCCCACCAGGTGCCGATCCAGGCCGGCATCGTCCAGGCCGGCCTCCAGGGCATCGGCCAGCCCGGGTTCGCGAAAGTGCGGGTTGAGGTACACCGCCGCGCCCACCGCGAGCTGTTCCGGCAACGCCTCGACCAGGGCCACCGGGGTCGGCAGGCGATACAGCACTGGGGCCACGGTATCGTCGACCTCGTAGGCAAAATCGTGCTCGATGCGCGCCCGCGCGGCGTTGATCTGGCGCTCGACGATCCAGGCGAACAACCGCCCGAACTGCCGTGGCCACATGCCATCGAAGTTGTTCAGCAACGCCACCTTCAGGCTCGCGCCGTACACATGCACCACCTTGCGCCGCCAGCCCGGCAGCATGCCCATGTACAACAACGCCGGATGAAAGGAGTCGTTGATCACCAGCTCCACGTTGCGCAACCGGCGCTGCAGCTGGAGGATGTCGCGCAGCATCCGCCCGGGGCGGAACAGGTACTGGGCGACATTGCGATTGGTGGCCCGGCGCAGCATGTTCTGCTGGCTGTCGAACTGCACCGCATAGTGCCGCGAAAGGACCTCGGCCTGGACCCCGAAACTGCGCAGGAAGCGCTGGCCCTGGTCCGACGTGGTCAGCACCTCGACCTGGGCGCCGGCCGCGCGCAGGGCCTGCACCAGCAACTGCGCGCGCATCAGGTGGCCACGGGCATCGGCGGTGGCGAGATAGAGCATGCGGGGAGTCATCGAATGGCGCCGCGTCCACCGCCCAGCACCCAGCCGGCCAGGCACATCGCCAGGGCGCCGGTCACGCCAAAGCTCGCATCGACCCGGCGGATGTCCTTGAGCAGCCGCGCCAGGTGCACGGTTTCATGGGGGGCGACAATGCGTTGCAAGGTGCCCTGGCACAAGCGCACATGGGCCTTTTCATCGGCCAGGACCTGCGACAGCAACGGATACAGCCCATGCTCGGCGCCGATGACCGCGCAGTGGCGGCTCAGCACCCGTTGCGCCATCTGTTCGGCACACAGGCCGGTGGCATAGGCCGGCACCAGCAGGCCCTGCTCGAAATGCCCCGCATAGCGGCGGGCCAGGCGCTGCCAGCGCTGGATCTTGCGCCGGCTGAGCCAATCCGGCTCCAGGCGTGCCGTACCGTCGCCGCCACGTTCGGCCAGGGCCGCGGCGAACAGCGTCACGTGCCGTTGCTCATCGGCCAGGTGCCGCTCGACCTGGCGCTCGAGCCAGGGTGGCGACTGCGGCAGCAACTCATCCAGCAGCGCACGTTCGGTGGCGTCCTCCCCAGCCAGGTAGATGCGCAGCAGCAGGCGCTCCCCACGCACGCTGCGATGCAGGCGCTGCAGGGCGACGCGCTTGATGCGATCCACCAGGCGCGCCTGTACGGCTCCCAACCCATGGGGCCGGGGCATGTCCAGGCAACTGAAGTCCGCTTGGCTTGCAAGCGCTTCGCCGGCACTCATGGCACGGACTGCGCGGTGTCCACGCCCTGGGTCGCAGTGGTGGCCGCCTGGGCGCTGCGATGCCAGGCCAGGATCAGGCCGATGAAGCTGTCACGCATGAAGGCCGTACCACTGGCAGTGGCCCCGGGGAAACTCTGCTCCTGGCCGTTGTAACGCAGGTAGCCCTGGCCATTGACCGCGCCCAGCTCCAGGCGGTCGTGCTTGTGCAAGCCACGCTGGCGCACGTCCTCGAGCAAGGGGCTGTCCTCCAGGCCGAAGACGAACAACTGGCGCTGGACCACCCACCGCGGAATCTGGCCGCTCAAGGCTTGCAGGTCGAGGTTCCAGGTGCCCTGCTCCAGCACCTGGTCCAGCGGCAGGCTGCCCGGTTGCCTCGAGCTGAAGCGGGCACGCATCAGCGACTTCGAGACCCGCCCTACCCCCAGGCCGATGGTGATGTCATCGGCCGTCGGATTGTTCTCGTCGCTGGGACGCACCACCACCAAATAGCTGGCGACCCGGGCGGCGATCGATGGCTGCGCCAAGACCTTGCGCGCCAGCTCGGGATTGAGCAGCACGTGCTCGTCACGCCCCTGGTGGACGCTTATCTGGTAAGGGTCCAGGGCGATATCCCGGAAGCTGCCACGCACCGGCGCATGTACATAGGTGTCGGCCTTCCAGGTCTTGCCCGAACGCCGCACCAGTACCTGCAAGCTCAAGGGCACGCGCTGGCCGTCGCTGGCAACGCCGCTGCCATGCAGCAGCACGTCGCCGATCACGCCCGTGCCGGCAGGCTGGGCCTCGACGCTGAACACGATGGTGCGCGCCTGCGGGTCAACGCTGGCCCGTGCGTCCACCACGTCCAGGGCCAGGCGGTTACAGTTTTGCGCGGCGCCGCCCTGGATCGTCGCGCAGCCACTGCCGGAGACGAAGTGCAGCACGCTGCGGCCGTTGATTTCGCTGGGGGCGGCGCTGGCCGGGGCGGCGCACGCCAACCATGCCAGGCACGCCAGGGAGGCGCCGAATGCGGCCAGGGGTTTCATGCTCATGGGAACTTCCTGTAGGGGCGCCTAGGGGGCGGCGCGGATCAATCCAGCTGGCGGTGATAGGAAAGGGCTTGCCCCTGGCGCGCGCTGGCACGGCCGATGTTCAACCCCAGCCCGCGGATCAGCGCGCCGGCGCTATCGAGGGACGAGATACCGAGTATCGCCAGGATCGCACCCAGGCGCCGCCGCCCATGCACGGCCGGCAGGTCCTGGTGGTTGAGTGCGCGCAGGCTGTAGCCCAGGCGCCCGAGCATCACGCACAAGGGGCCGATGGGTCCGCTGCGTCCGAGCCATTGCAACCAGCCCGGCATATAGGCACGCACCAGGTGGGGGGTCAGGTCGACACTGTCGCCACCGCGCAACCAGCGCAGCTTGAACACTTCGCCACGGCTGTCGGGCAACCGGTGCTCGGTATGGGCCGCCGGAACGTAGCGTACCGCCACCCCCGCCGCCTGCAGGCGCAGGCCCATGACCTGGCAGTGGGCACGGTAGACGCCGTCCAGCGGCTGGTAGCGATACTGCTCGAAGGTGGCACAACGAAAGGCCACGTTGTTCGCGTAGAAATTGCGGGTCGCCCGGGCTCCGAGCGGGCTGGGGAAGTACATGAAGTCGATGGTGGTCAACGCGCTGCCGACCACGCTCGGGGCATAGCTGGTGCGCCCGGCGACGGCCAGGGGCGCATCCGCCTCGGTGAAGGGCAAGAGTAACTGTTCCAGCCAGTGGCTGGCGGGAAGGCAGTCGGCATCGGCGAACACCACGTACTGGCAGCGCGCCTGGTCGACCGCCTCGAAACCGATATTCTTGGCCTCGTAGTAACCGGTGCGGGGATCGATCTCGACGAACTCCAGCACTCGCCCGGCCAGTGCGCACAGCGCCTCCCGGGCCGCTTGCCCGAGGCCATCGTGGGTGATGACCCATTGGCCGAGCGATTGCGGGCAGAGGCTCTGACGAGCCAGGCGGGCTACCAGGTGCTTGAGGCTGTCCAGGGCCTGCGCCGGGTCCTTGCCGCCGCGCAGGTTGTTGGTTTCCAGCACCAGCGCGGTCCTGCCGGCGATCGCTGCCAGGGGCCCGGTATCACAGGCGGGCTGTTGCGACATCCGGGTCGTCGGTTGTTGGCTATCCATGGCGCGGTATCTCAGGAAAAGGCAGGGCTGCCGGGCTTCAGGGGCGCAATCACAGCATTATTCCGGGGATTATTCAAACGGCGGATTCGCCGGCCCGCCCGTGTTGGCGAAGGACCGCGCCAGGTGCTCCATCACCAGGCGCATGCGCGTGGTATGCCGCAGGTCCTGGTGGGTGACCATCCACACCTCATATGGCTTGCCGGCCGTGCGCCCGGGCCAGATCCGCTCCAGGCCGTCACGCCGGCCCATCTCGATGGGGATCTCGCTGATGCCCAGGCCCTGGGCGATGGAGCGCCGCAGCAGCATGTTGGAATTCACCGCCATCACCACCCGGGCCTGGTCGATGGGCTCGTCGAGCAAGGTCGGCTGCGCACGATCCCGCCAGTACGGCTCGTACATCACCAGGTCATGGCCCTTGAAGCCGGTACCTGGCTCGGGCTGGCCATGGCGCTCCAGGTATTCGCGCGCCGCGAACAGGCCCATCGGCCACTCGGCCAGCTTGCGCAGGATCAGGTCGGGATTGTCCGGACGCAGGTTCCTGATGGCGATGTCGGTTTCGCGCCGTGACAGGTTGACCACCTCGGAGGTGCTGTTGAGCACGATGCGGATATCCGGGTGCGCAAGGTGCAGCGCCTTGAGCGCGGGCATCACGAAATCACAGGCCAGGGAGTCGGTGGTGGAAATCCGTACTTCGCCGGCCAGTTCGTTATCCATCCCCCCGGTACGCCGGATCAGCTCCAGGGCCATCTGCTCCATCTTCCCGGCCATCGCGAAGGCCATTTCGCCAACGCTGGTCAGCTGGTAGCCGGCCGGAGTGCGCAGGAACAGGGTCGATCCCAGGTCCGCCTCCATGGTCGCGATACGCCGCCCCACCGTGGCCTGGTCCACATGCAGGACCCGCGCCGCACGGCGCAAGGTCAACTCGCGCCCGAGGGCCAGCAGGACCCGTGCATCATCCCAGTTCATTGAAGATTTCCCCCTGAAGAATCATTGCAACACAGCCTCGCAAAATCGCCGCGCGCCGGCACCGGCCCGCTTGCGTAACCTTTGCCCACCCCAGCCCGAACGGCCGGCATCCACCTTACCAGGACCCATTCATGAGCCATTCCCATAGTGCGCCAGAGGCGCAGATGACCGTTATCGAGATCACCCGGCCGGGTGATCCACAGGTATTGAAACCTGCCCGCCGGGCGGTGCCTACCCCTGGCCCGCGGGAGATCCTGATCCGGGTCAGCGCCGCTGGCGTCAACGGCCCCGACCTGCTGCAGCGCAAGGGCCTCTACGATCCGCCAGCCGGCGCCTCGGACATCCCGGGCCTGGAGATCGCCGGGGAAGTCGCCGCCCTGGGCAGCGAAGTGACGCGCTTCAGCGTGGGCGACCCGGTGATCGCCCTGGTCACGGGCGGCGGCTACGCCCAGTACACGGTCGCCGACGAACGCACCACCATGCACCTGCCCGGTGGCCTGTCGATGATCGAAGCCGCGGCACTGCCCGAGACCTTCATGACCGTGTGGGTCAACCTGTTCCAGCGCGGCCAGTTCAAGGCCGGCGAATCGCTGCTGGTGCATGGCGGCGCCTCCGGCATCGGCACCACGGCGACCCTGCTGGCCAAGGCCCTGGGCGCGTCGAAGATCTTCACCACGGTCGCCAATGCACAGCAACAGGCGGCCAGCCTGGCCCTGGGTGCCGACGTGGCCATCGACTACAACCGCGAGGACTTCGTCGAGCAAGTGCTGCTCGGGACCGAGCAGCTTGGGGTCGACGTCATCGTCGATATCATTGCCGGCGACTATGTGGCGCGTAACTTCCAGGCCGCAGCGATGAACGCGCGGATCGTGCAGATCGGCGTGATCAAGGGCCCGGCGACCCAGGTCGACCTGTTCCCGATGCTGGTCAAGCGCCTGACCCACCTGGGCTCGACCCTGCGCTCACGCAGCCCAGAGGACAAGGCCGGGATCATCGCCGAGCTGGAATCCAAGGTCTGGCCCCACGTCCAGAGCGGCGCGGTCAAGCCATTGATCTTCAAGACCTTCGCCTTGACGGATGCCGACCAGGCCCACGCCCTGATGGAGTCCGGCCAGCACATCGGCAAGGTGGTGCTGACCGTCGCCCACTAACCCCGGAGCCCAGGCCGAGGTTGTCCATGACGACCCGGCTACGGCGCCTGGCGGTCGGGCACGGCGTCCAACTCGCCGTTGCGCACCGCCACCTTGATGGCTTGCGCGGTGGTGCTGGCACCCAGGCGCCGACGCGCCGCCCGCAGGTGGTTTTCCACGGTGCGCCCGGACAACCCCAGCGTCACGGCGATATCGGCCTGGCGCTTGCCGGCGGCGGTCCAGGCCAGGACTTCACGCTCCCGGTCCGACAACTGCCTGGACGGGTCGCCGACGGCCACCTCCAGCAACCGCCGTGCGGCACAGAACGCCGCACTGGCGACGTTGCCCAACATCAACCGGACCCTGGGGCTGCTGTCGATCCGCTCGCCCCCCAGACTCATGGCGCCCTCCAGGCCAAGGGGGCCGAACACCGGCACCTGCAGGCCATGCAGGCCGGCGCCCTGGGGACGGCGAACCACCTGGTAGCGGTCACCACGCTTGCTCCAGAAGAACGGCTCGCGTGCCTCCAGGATATGCCGGGTGACCGGGCAGCGGCGCACGTAGGTCGTGGCGTCGACCACCTGGCCGTCGCCGAACCAGTCCCCCTCGACCCAATAGATGCGCTCGAGCACTTCGTCCCTGGCCGATGAGGCGGAAAACACGAAACGGTCATAACCGAAAGGGCCCGCCAGGCCCCGCACCAACGCCTGGATCGCAGGCAGCGCCGTGGCGCGCTCCAGTTCCAGGACGCTGTGCAGGGCCGCTTCAGCGCTGGTCGCAGTCACCCGGCCGCCACTGCTTGCAGCAACGCGGTGGCCGCCAGCTTGCCCAGGGCGTTGCCCGCCAGCGGGCTGTCGCCGGTGAGCAGCTTGCGGTCCTGGTGCACGGCCCCGGAGATGTCCTGGTTGAGGATCTCGATCCCCAGGGCGGACAGCTGCTCGCCGAACTTCCAGGTCAGGTGGCCGGGCATGTAGCCGATGGCCGGGGTCTGGGCGTCCAGGGCGTCGGGGAAGGCGCAGATGCGGTAACCGTTGAACAGGCACGTGTCCCTGGTCTCGCCGAGCCCGGCAGCCAGCAATGCCGCCGGGCCATGGCACAAGGAAATGACGAACTTGTCGTTGGCCATGGCCCATTGCAGGAGTTTTTTCACCTCGGCACTTTCGGGCAGGCCGATCAGCGCGCCATGGCCGCCAGGGATGAACACCCCGATGTAGTCGGAATCGGCGCCCAGGGCGTTGTCCAGGACCTCGGCCAGCTTCAAGGGTTGCTTGAACTGGCTGCGGTACTTGGCATACAGGCCTTTGACCTCGACATCTTCGGAGGGCATGGCCCAGAACTCGAACTTGACCGGGTTGCCCGACAAGGTGGCGATATCAAAACCGAATCCGGCCTTGTCCAGGTGGTACATGGGCAGCAGGGTTTCCACCGGATGATTGCCGGTGGAGAACATCGTGCCGTTGTCCGTCAGCAGGTAGCGCTCGTCCGCACCGATCACCAGCACCTTCCAGCGCCCACCGGTATAGGGCCGCTGGTAGTCGGCACCACTGAGGTCGGAATGGGCGGAGGTGAACTGGCTTAGCGAATACGGCGAGGGGAAAAACGCGTTGTCCTCGGCCAGATCCGGAGTCGGGCGTTTGTCGTCGGTGGGGGTATGACTCATGGCTTGCTCCGTTGTGCAGGGCGATTTCCATCATCATTGTAGGAAAGCACACCGGCAGCAATGAGGGTTTTCCCTCAAGCCGAGCGTGGCTTGCATTCATATAGGGCGTTGATGGCCCCATCGGCAAAGCAAGGCGATTAAATGCTCCCCACCCTTCTCATGCACGGAGGAGCTTCGTAACCATGACGGGACAGTGGGTTAGCGACAGTAGTGACGGCTGCACTCAGCCGGCCCGGTTGAGTGGCCCGGGAATAAACATGCCACTGTTGCGCAGGCATTTATTTAGGACAAAAAAAAGCCACTCGATTGAGTGGCTTTTTTGAATCTGGAGCGGGAAACGAGACTCGAACTCGCGACCCCGACCTTGGCAAGGTCGTGCTCTACCAACTGAGCTATTCCCGCAACGTCTTGGTGTTGCGCATTCTATAGAAATCAGAATCTACGTCAACCCCTTGATTCAAAAAAACTTATTTTTTCTCGCCGTCGATTTTCAGGTGCGGCCAGGCGGCCCGCAGGTATTGCTGCATCGACCACAAGGTCAGGCCTGCCGCTACCATC